>DASSAT010000161.1:0-4579 GCA_035699305.1 Fimbriiglobus sp.
GGGACGATCCCCGTCCTCGCGGCCCAGGAGCCGCCGCGGACGCTGCCGCCGTCGATCACCGGGGCGAAGCCACCGATGCCCCCCGCGGTCAGTCCCGCGTCCGGCGTCCAGACCCAGACTGCGGCCGACTCCCCGTCGGCGCGGTTCCAGAATCTACAGTCGTTCCCGCCGGAGACGGTGCGGGCGATCTACTCCGTGTCGGCCGCGGCCAACTGGCTCTCGCGGATGAACCAGGCCAGCGGCCGGTTCCTCCCCGGACTGGACCCGACCCTCCGCGCACCGGTCGTCGCCGAGAACGACCTGCATCAGGCGTTCGCCGCCCGGGCGCTGGCCGAGGCTGCTCGGTTCACTGGTCAAAAGGAGTTCACCGCGCGCGCCGCCCAGGCCGTGCTCGCCCTACTCTCCCGCACCAAACCCGACCCCGCCGACCCGACCCGTCGGGTGCCGGATGTGTCGAAGGAGTGCAACCAAGTCGCTTTCGCGGCGGTGCTGGCCCTGGCCGTCTACGCCCTGCCGAACCCCGACGCCAGGCTCACGGCGCAGGCCGAGGAGCTGTGCAACTTCCTGCGGTCGCAGGTCGGGGCGGACGGCGCGATCCAGTCGTCCGAGCCCGCCGCCACGGCCGACGTCTACCCCGGACTGGTGATCCAGGCGCTAGCGGCGTTGCACCGGGCGAAGCTCGACCCCGCCAAGCAGGCCGCCCTGGCGAAGGTGATCGGGCACTACCGCGGCATCTTCCAGGCCCGGCCGACGACGATGCTGGCGGCCACGCTGCTCCCGGGGATCGTGGACTTCTGCCTCCAGACCAAGGACGCGACCGCCGCGGCGGCGGTCGCCGAGATGGCCGACTACCTCTGCGGCTGCCAGTACACCCGGTCCGACGCTCGGTCGGCGGCGTGGGTCGGCGGGTTCCGGCCCGGTCAGCTGCCGGCCCAGCTGAATGCTGAGCCGGGGGCGGACAGTGCGCTGGCCGCCCAGGCGCTGGCTCGCGCGGTGCAGGTCACCCGCCAGGTTGCCCCGGACCTGAACCGGTTCCAGCGCTACCGACAAGCGGCGGTGGACGGGCTGGCGTTCGCCCGCCGACTCCAGTTTTCCGACGAGAATGCCGATCACTTCGAAAAGGGGTTCCGGGCGCGGTTCCTGACCGGCGGCGTCCACCTGACCCCGACGGACGGGACACTGCGGATCGACGCCGCCGCCCATCTCGTGACCGCGCAACTGGCGTTCCTCCAGAGCGGTGCGGAAGGCCCGGTCGAGTAACGCAGAGGGGGAGAAGAGGAGAGGGGGAGAAGGGGAGAAAGAACCGGACGGCTTCGTCTCCTCTTCTCCCCCTCTCCTCATTCTCCCCACTTTACACCCGGTCCGCTCCTATAATGCCACCTCACGGACCGGCCCCCCGGGCCGACTGCGGGTAGCGTACCGATGAGCAGCGACCGCCCCTCACCCCGCCCCCGGTGCCGATCCCTCATGGGCGTCCGGGTCGCCGGGACGGGGAAGTACATCCCCGACGGCGTCGTCACCAACGAACACCTGCACGCCCGGCTCGGGTTCGACTCCGACTGGATCGTCAAGCGGACCGGCATCCTCGAACGCCGTCACGCCCTGCCCCATCAGGCCACCTCGGACCTGTGCGTCGAGGCCGCCAAGGACTGCTTCGCCAAGACGGGGTTATCCGCGAAGGACTGCGACCTTTTGGTGCTGGGCACGTTCACTCCGGACATGTCGTTCCCGTCCACCGCCTGCCTGGTCCAGGACCGGCTCGGGCTGATCGGCCCAGCCATCGAGGTCGAGGCGGCGTGCGCCGGGTTCATGTACGCGCTCATCACCGCCGCCACCTATGTCCTGAGCGGGGCCAGCGATCGGGCGCTGGTCATCGGCGGCGACACCAACAGCCGGGTCCTCAACCCGGACGACATCAAGACGTACCCCCTGTTCGGCGACGGGGCTGGCGCGGTGATCCTCGAACGGGGCCGGCCGGACCAGGGTATCCTGGCGTACAGCATGGGCGCCGATGGGGCCGGCGGCCCGCTGCTCCAGCGCGAGGCGTGCGGCAGTCGGCTGCCGCCGACCCCGGAGCTGATCGCCCGGAAGAAGCACTTCATGTACATGGACGGCCGGGCCGTCTTCCGCTGGGCGGTGGACATCCTCTGCGACACCATCCAGGACGTGCTCAAGGCCGCCAAGCTAACGACCGCCGACGTGGACCTGTATATCGCCCACCAGGCGAACATCCGCATCATCAACGCGGGCATCGACGTGCTGCACATCCCGCGGTCGAAGGTGTACAACAACCTGGAGCGCTACGGCAACACGTCCGGCGGGTCGATCCCGATCGCCCTGGACGAGGCGATCGCCGACGGCCGGCTGCGCGAAGGCCAGTTGGCGGTCCTGAGCGGCTTCGGGGCCGGGCTGGCGTGGGGCACCGCGGTCATGCGCTGGTAGCAGGATCGCAGTCCGCTCACGGAGCGAGCGGACCACAACCGCACGGAGGCGGACTCGTGGACACCCATCCCGAAAACGGACCGGAAGACGACCTCCCCGACCTGTGGGCGGTCCCCCTGCACGAACCAGCGCCGCCGGATACGCCCGCCCTCGGCCCACCCATCTCCGACGGGTCGGCACCGCTTAATCTATTTGAATCAGACGACCTGCCGTCGGACGTAGGCTTCCACCCCCGGCTTCGCCGGTTCGACGAGGCCGTCTGACCTCGCAACCCAATCCAACTGGCCCGCAATTCCGTCGGAATTGTGTTCAAATCGTGGCGTTTGGGTAAGATAGGGGACGTTCCGACATCCGGATGACCTGCACACTCGGAGTTTTGCTCCCGGCCGAACCGCCCGCGCCTCGACCCCTACGCTGCTGCACCGCCGGTCGCCTGACCGGTCCCGGATCGACACCGATGACGCACACCGACCCGTCCGCCGACGCGTTCATGCGCTGCATCCTGGCCGACCCCGCCGACCCGGTCCCCCGGCTGGTGTTCGCGGACTGGCTGGAGGAGACCGGCAAGTCGTCCCACCTCGCCTGGGCGCGGTTCCTCCGCCTGGCCGACGAACTGGCGAACACCCCCGACGACGACCCGCGCCGGCCGAAGTTGGCCGACGAGCTGGATCGTGTCGGCTCCCTCGTCCGGGCGAAGCTCACCTTCCGCGCCGAGGTGTTCGTCGCCTACCCCGACGCCCTGCGGCAACTGCTGCCGCTGCGGAACATGGTGCTGACCCTGCGGACGCTGAGCGTGCCGCCGGCGGTCCTCGGACTGGTCCCCGAGGTGGTCGCCCGCAACGCCCGCCTGCTGCCCCTGGTCGTCTGCGGCTCGGCCTTGGCCGTCGCTAGTTCGGACCCCCTCGACCCCTGGCTGATTCGGAACCTCGAGTTCGTCCTGAAACGGGACGTCCTGGCACTCCGGGCGCGGGAGTCCGACATTCGCGCCGCGGTGTGGCGGAACTACGCCTATCTGACGGCCGACGTCACCGTTGACGCTATTGACCCGACGACGGCGGTGTTCGACGCCACCCCGGTGATGATCCGACCGCTGCTCGACGACGCCCCAGCCGTCCGACTCATCGAAGTTCTGCTCGGCGAAGCGATCCGATTGCGGGCGTCCGTGATGGAGATCGAACCCCACATCGGGCCTGACGGGATCGGCGTCCAGGTCTGGCACCACTACCAGGGCGAGCGCCGGCGACGCGACCCCCTCCCGTCCCGGCTACTGCCCGGCATCACGGCCCGGCTGCGGAAGCTGGCTGACATATCTCCCATCCTCCAACCGGTCCAGACCGGCGTCATCCCCCTGCTGCACCGCGGGCTGAGCTACCGGCTCCCGGTGCGCATCACCGCGACCGCGAACGGGCCGCACATCCACGTCACCATTCCCCCGGCCCCGGCCGACCCCCCCGCGGTGGTCGTGAACCCGGCCGCCTGAGCGGGTGTCCGTGCTATCTCTGCCCAGTCGCCTAGGATGGGGGCATGTACGAGCTGTTCGAGCACACCGCCGACCTCGGCCTGCGGGTGCGGGCGCCCGACCTCGACACCCTGTTCGCCGAGGCGGCCGCGTGCTTGTTCTCGGCGATCGTCGAAGACCCCGCGTCTGCCCGGCCAGATGTGGAGCAGACACTCGAACTGTCCGGCACCGACCGCGAGTATCTGCTGTTCGACTGGCTGCGGGAACTGCTGTACCGGTTCGACGCCGGGCACATGGTTTACCGCGACTTCGCGGTGACGGTCCGCCCGGATGGGCTGACCGCGACGATCCGCGGCGAACCGCTCGACCCGGACCGACACGCACTCAGTCATGAGGTCAAGGCGATCACCTACCACGGGCTGAAGGTGGAGCAAACCGCGGACGGCTGGCTGGCCGAAGTGATCGTGGACATCTAACAGAATTCACCGCAGAGGGCGCGGAGGGCGCAGAGAGAAAACAAGAGAGTTGAGTTCTGAAAACCATCTTATCTGTCTTCTCTCCGCCCCCTCCGCGCCCGCTGCGGTGAAATCAGGTGGGCATCATGAGCAAGGGCGCTTACACCGGGCCGCTGGAACAGGTCGATCCCTGCTGCTGGCGCATCCCGAAGTCGCACCGGTC
>DASSAT010000162.1:0-4893 GCA_035699305.1 Fimbriiglobus sp.
GCTTCGAGGCCCCACGTCCATTCATGCATTCGGGGTCGGCCTCGTCCTGGAAGCACCACGCCAGGGCAACGGAGGCGCCGAGCACGAATCGGGGCGGGGGGGCGGGGGCCATCGGTCAGGACCGCCGGCCTTCGTCGCGGAGTTCCTGGACGGTGACGCCGCCGAGGGTCCGCTTCTGCTGGTCCCGGTACGCAAGCATGTCCCGGACCACCTGCCGGACGTCCGTCCCGGCGGGGGGGACGATCCTTGCCACGGGCTTACCGAGATCCGTGACCAGGAACTCCTCTCCCCGGGCGGTTCGGGAAAGGTAATCCTTCAGACGGGCGATCAGTTCGTCGGTCGTCACGGCGTTCACAACGACACCTCCTCCTATCGCCACTGTAGCCGGGACAGGGCAGCGAAGAAATCCTGAAACCCGGCCGCCCGCCGCGAAGTAGAGTTCGCCAGACCGCCCACGCTCCTGCCGGAGGCCGCCATGCTCCGTTTCGCCCCGGCCGTCGTCGCCCTGGCCCTCGCCCCGACCGTCGCCCCCGCCGACCCGCTGCGACACATCCCGAAGGACGCCAGCCTCGTCGTCGTCGTCGAGGACCCGCGCCAGCTCGCCGAGGCGGTCCGCGGCCTGGACGCCTACAAGAGCGCACAATCCCTGCCGGCCGTCCGCGAGTTCCTCGACTCGACCACCGCCCGCCGGGTCTTCCAGTTCGTCCGCTACTACGAGCGCGAACTCGGGGCGAAGTGGCCGGAGTTGCTCGACAAGGTCGCCGGCGGCGGGGTGGCGCTGGGCACCAAGATCGGGATGGACCCGGCCCCGGTCTTGCTCGTCGTGCAGGGCACCGACGAGGCGGCCTCGGCCGAGTTCTTCAAGCTGGCGGTCGCGGCCCTGGAGCAGGAGACGGCCCGGCGGAGCGCGGGGGGGGAAGCGCCCGCCGCGACGGTCCGCCGGGCCGTCCGCAACGGCGTCGAGACCGTCCACCTCGGCGACGACCTCCACGCCGCCCGCGTCGGCGCCGTGCTGTACGTCTCGAATAAGGAAGCGGCGCTCAACGCCGGGCTGGACCTCAAGCCGGGCGACGCCGTCGCCGACCGGCCGGGGCCGAAGGCCGCCCGCCAGCTCCTTGGCGGCGACCCGCTGGCCTGGGCGTGGCTGGACTTCGCCAAGGTCAAGGAGGGGAAGCAGGTCAAGGACTTCTTCGCGGCCACCCGCAAGGACCTGTTCCAGACGTTGGTCTTCGGCAGCAGCGCCGACGCCTTCCGCCGGGCCGACTTCATCGCCGCGGGACTGCACCGCACCGCCGACGGGTTCACCGCCACACTGAAGCTGCCGGCGAAGCGCGCCGACCTGCACGCCGACCTCGCCCTGCACGCCCCGCCGCCGGACCAGCCGGGCAGCCTGCCGCTGCTCGAACCCAAGGGCGTCATCTACAGTCAGAGCTTCTACCTCGACCTCGGCGCCCTCTGGGCGAAACGCAAGACGCTCATCAACGAACAGCAACTCAAGGACATCGAGAAGGGCGAGAAGCAGATCTCGAAGTTCATCCCCGGCCCGTCGCTGGGCAAGCTGCTGGAAATGTCCGGCCCGTACCACCGGATCGTCGCGGTGCAGCGCAGCGACCGGCCGTACCCGGTCCGGCCCGACCAGGCGATCCCGCCGGCCGCGCTGGTCTCGTCGATGCGCGACCCGCGGTTCGGCAAGTCGGCCGCGTCCGCGCTGCGGGCGGGGGCGATGCTCGCCAGCATCCAGACCGGGCTGAAGATGTCCGAGGAGACGCACGACGGCGTTACGATCACCTCGTACCGCTTCCCGGAGGAGAAGCCGTTCCCCGGCGACACGGCCAACCTGCGGTTCAACTTCGTACCATGCTTCGCGGTGGTCGGCGACTTCCTGGTCGTCTCCAGCAGTCCGGCCCTGGTCAAGGAACTGATCCCGGAGTTGAAGAAGTCCCCGGACCCGGCGAAGTGCTCTCCGGCGGTCTGGCGCGCGAAGACCTATGCCGTGGGGATCGCCCAAGCGATCCGCGACAACCCCGAGCCGGTCGTTACCAACGCGATCCTGAGCGAGGGCGTCGGACTAGACGAGGCGAAGAAACAGGTCGAAGCGCTGGCCGACTGGGCGGCGACGCTCGGCGCCGTCGGGCTGTCGATCGACCACGGCACGGACGCCTACGAGATCAAACTGGAGTGGAAGACGAAGAGGAACTAACCACAGAGTCACAGAGGACACCGAGGGAAGAAACACAGAGAGGAAACAGGGTTAAGAAGAACTGACCGGAAGCCCTGTCTTCTGTCTTGAACCCTCTCTGTTGTCTGCTCTGTGTCTCTTCTCTCTGTGTCCTCTGTGACTCTGTGGTTCGTTCTCAGGAGCCAGCCATGCACGCCTGGGAGCCGTACCGGCCGACCGCCGGCAACCCGTGGGACCTCATCAAGGTCGGGCACCTGCACCGCCGGGCCGCGTTCGGGGCCACCTGGGGCGAGCTTCAGCAAGGGTTGAAGGACGGCCCCGACGCGACCATCGACCGGCTCTTGAAGGGGTCGCCGGCCGACCCGGACTTCGATCGCACCTCCGACTACATGGCGTCGGAGCGGAGCATGCCGGCCAACGCGCCCGGCACGCAGCTCGCCGCGTGGTGGCTGGCGCGCATCCTGCGGACGCCGCACCCGCTCCGCGAGAAGGTCGCCCTGTTCTGGCACAACCACTTCGCCACCAGCCTCGCCAAGGTGCAGAACGCCCGCTCCATGCTCGGCCAGTACCGGCTCGTCCACCGCCACGCCCTGGGCGACTTCCGCGACATGCTGCGCGAGATGACTCTCGACCCGGCGATGATGGTCTGGCTGGACACCGTGGCCAGCAAGAAGGGCAAACCCAATGAGAACTACGCGCGCGAGCTGATGGAACTCTTCTCCCTCGGCATCGGCCACTACACCGAGACCGACATCCGCGAGGCGGCGAAGGCGCTCACCGGCTACGAGGTCAAGGACGGCAAGGGCGTCCTCAACCCGAAGGAGCACGACGACACCGAGAAGACGGTCCTCGGCCGCAAGGGCAAGTGGAAGGCCGAGGACATTGTGAAGATCATGCTCGACCAGCCGGCGTGCCCGCGGTTCATCGTGCGGAAGATGGTGCGGTTCCTGGTCAGCGACTCCGACGCCTTCGGCCCGGACGTACTCGATCCACTTGCCGAGCAGTACCGCAAGTCCGGGTTCGACACCGGCAAGCTGGTCGAGACGATCCTGCGGTCGAACCTGTTCTTCTCCCCCGCGGCGTATCGGCAAAAGGTGAAAGCCCCGGTGGACTTCGCCGTCGGTATTGTGAGGGGCCTCGAAGGGAACGTCGGCCCGCTGGGGCTGGCCGGAGCACTCGAAAGCCTGGGGCAGGTGCTCTTCGCCCCGCCGTCGGTCAAGGGCTGGGACGGCGGTCCGACGTGGCTCAACGGCCAGACGCTGCTGTTCCGCCAGAACCTGGCCTTGTCTCTGACCAGCACCGAGGACAACCGCTTCGGCCGCCGCTGCGACCCGGTGACGGTCCTCAAGAAGCATGGCCGCGAGACGGACGAGCAGGTGGTGGACTTCCTGCTTGGTGTCTTCCTGCAAAACGACGTATCGGCCGACGCCCGGACGAAGCTGCTCGACTACCTGGCGTCGTCCAAGGCGGTGAAGTACCCGGTCTACTGGACCGCCGAGGACGCGGCGAACCACCGGCTGCGGACCGCCGCCCACCTGACCCTGACACTACCCGAGTTCCAACTGGATTGAAGACGGATTTCACCGCGGAGGGCGCGGAGGGCGCAGAGAAAGACAGAGTGAAGACTGTCTTAAACTCAATTCTTCCTCTGCGCCCTCCGCGCCCTCCGCGGTGAATACTCTTCTGGAGGCACCCATGACCAGTCGCCGCGACTTCCTGAAGACATCCACCCTGCTCGGGTTCGGGGCCACGGTGCCGGCGTTCCTGGGCAAGACCGCGCTGGCCGCCCCCGCCGCCGGCAAGCCGGGGGCGAAGGACACCGTCCTGGTAGTGGTGCAGCTCACCGGCGGCAACGACGGGTTGAACACCGTCATCCCGTTCAAGGACCCGGAGTACAAGAAGCTCCGGCCGACCATCGGCATCGCCCCGGACGCGGTGAAGAAGGTCAACGATTCGGTCGGCCTGCACCCGGCGATGGGCGACCTGGCGGGTCTCCTGGAAGACAACGCCCTGTGCGTGGTGCAGGGGGTCGGCTACCCGAACCCGGACCAGTCGCACTTCCGGTCGATGGACATCTGGCAGGCGGCCAGCACCGACAAGACGCTGACCGAGGGGTGGATCGGCAAGGCGCTCAAGCAGAAGCCGCTGCCGAGCTTCCACCTGACCGCTGGCGGCAACGAGACCGCCCCGCTGGCCCTGACCGGCGCCCCGGCCCGGGTGCCGTCGATCACGTCGCTGGCGGACTTCACGCTCAAGACCGCGGCCGCCGACGCCGCCGACAAGCGCAACCAGAAGAAGCTGATCGACGCCGTGACGAAGGGTTCGGCGAATGGATCGGCGCAACCGGACCTGCTCGACTTCGTCCGCCGCACGGCGATGAACACCTACGCCAGCAGCCAGCGCTTGCAGGAGGTGGCGAAGAACTACCAGCCGAAGGCGACGTACCCCGGCACCGGGCTGGCGACCCGGCTGAAGCTGGCGGCACAGCTAATCGAGGCCGGGACCGGGGCGCGGATCTTCTACGTCTCGATCGACGGCTTCGACACGCACTCCGGCCAGGGCGGGGCGGCGGGCCAGCAAGCGAACCTGCTGGGCGAGGTGTCGGGTGCGATCGCGGCGTTCGTGAAGGACCTGTCGGCGCGGGGCCACGGGGACCGGGTGTGCGTGATGACGTTCAGCGAGTTCGGCCGGCGGGCGAAGGAGAACGGCAGCCA
>DASSAT010000163.1:0-3675 GCA_035699305.1 Fimbriiglobus sp.
ACGCCGGTCGGCGTCGCCCCGCGGCCCCGACAGGACATGAGGAGACGCACCCATGGCCTCGGCCCAGGCAATACTCGATACCCTCCGCACCCAGCTCGACACCACCGAGTACAAGAAGCTCCACTGGGAGGGGACGTTCGACGAGTATCTCGGCATCATCCTCGACGCGCCCGGCGTCGCCCGGACCGCCTACCAGCGGCTCTACGACATGATCCTCTCGCATGGGATCGAGGAGGTGTACGAGAACAAGGAAAAGCACATCCGGTTCAAGTTCTTCACCGAGTTCGCCAGCCGGCACTCCGACGGCATCTACGGGCTGGACCGGCCGCTGAGCCAGCTGGTGAACACCTTCAAGTCGGCGGCACTGGGCTACGGCACCGAGCGGCGGGTGATCCTGCTGCACGGGCCGGTCGGGTCGGCCAAGTCCACCATCGCCCGGCTGCTGAAGCGCGGCCTGGAGGAGTACAGCCGCACCGACGCCGGCATGGTCTTCAGCTTCGGCTGGAAGAACGGCGACGGCACCTACGCCAAGGACCCGATGCACGGCGAGCCGCTGCAACTGGTCCCGGAGGACTACCGGCACCACATCCTGGCGATGCTCAACGACCAGTCGAAGAAGCCGCACCCCTACGAGATCGTCATCAAGGGCGACCTGTGCCCGTTCAGCCGCTATGAGTACGCCCAGCGGCTAAGCAAGTACAACGGCGACTGGATGGAGATGCTCCGCAACGAGGTGAGGGTGTACCGGCTGATCCTGTCGGAGAAGGACCGGGTCGGGATCGGCACCTTCCAGCCCAAGGACGAGAAGAACCAGGACTCGACCGAGCTGACCGGCGACATTAACTACCGCAAGATCGCCGAGTACGGGTCGGACTCGGACCCGCGGGCGTTCAACTTCGATGGTGAACTGAACATCGCCAACCGCGGGATCATCGAATTCATCGAGGTCCTGAAGCTGGACGTGGCGTTCCTGTACGACCTGCTCGGGGCGTCTCAGGAGCACAAGATCAAGCCGAAGAAGTTCGCCCAAACGGACATCGACGAGGTGATCCTCGGGCACAGCGTCGCCGGCGTCACCCCGATCCCCTACCGGTTCGACGGCCGGGCCGGGTGGGCGACGCTGGAGGGGCTGCACGAGCGGTTCGCCGACGACCCGACCGGGCTGGAGGTGCTGGCCCACGACTTCGCGTCCGGCCGGACCGACTGGACGCCGGTCCGGCGGGTGTTCCGGCACCAGTTCACCGGCCGGATGCTGACCACGTCGCAGAAGTGGGGGGCGGTCGAGACGACGCCGAACCACTCCGTCTACGGCCGCGACGGGCGGGCGTTCTACCCGGATGAGCGCAAGGAGGTCATGGCCGTGCGGGCGCTGGACACCGTGTTCGCCGACCCGCTGGCGACGGTAGACCTCGTGGAAGACATTCCCGGCTTCGTCCGCGACGAAGCGTGCGTGACCGCGGCCGGCGGGGTAATGACCCGGCCGTGCCCGCCGGGCTGGGCGCGGCTCGACCGTCCAAGGCACGCCACCACTGTTCGGGCGGTCTACGACCCGGTCGTGGACGTGCAACCGCTCAAGGACCTGATTACGGTCCTCGTCTGGTACGCCACCGAGGGCCACGTCAACGGCACGAAGGGGGTCGTCATCAGTCAGGCGAACCCGGCCGAGTTGGAGCGGGTTCGGCGAGCGTATGCCCGGATCACGACCGGCGGCGGGTCGATCGACGCCGGGGCGAAGACCGATTCGGCGTGGCGGCTGTACCTCAGTGCTCGTGCGATCGGCGAGATCGCGGTCCACCACTGCGGCCGGCGGAGCGTCAACAAGCGGCTGCCGGACTTCCTGTTCCGGCTGCCGTCCGCATACCTTCGGCACACCTTCGACGAACTGATGCGGACCGACGGCAGTCGTAAGCTCTCCGCCGAGTTGGACCGGACGGCCTCGGCCGCGTACCGGGCGGCATTCTTCGAGTACAAGACGATCTCCCCCGTCCTGGCCGCCCAGGTCGGGACACTGGCGACCCTGCTCGGGTACGACTACAGCGTCTACCGCGCCGAACGGTCCGGCAAGCCGCCGGCGTACCGCGTCCGCTTCGTGTCCGGCACCGGCAAGCGAGGCGGCCGGCACACGTCGTACCAGGCCCGCCTGCACGAGCGGCCGGCACGCGAGGAGTGGGTGTACGACATCGAGGACGTGGCCGGCCTGCACAACTTCGTCTGCGGGGTCGGCAACGTCGTCTGTTCGAACACCAACGAGCCGGAGTACCGCCGCTTGCAGAACAACGAGTTCATGGAGGCGCTGCGGGACCGGACGGTAAAGATCGACATCCCGTACGTCACGCGGCTGCGGGAAGAGGTCAAGATTTACGAGAAGGACTTCAACGTCGAGAAGGTGCGCGGCAAGCACATCGCCCCGCACACGGTCGAGGTCGCGGCCATGTGGGCGGTGCTGACGCGCCTCGCCCCGCCCAAGCACGCCAGCCTGACGCTCTTGCAGAAGCTTAAGCTCTACAACGGCAAGACGCTCCCCGGGTTCACCGAGGACAACGTCATCGAGCTGAAGCGCGAGTCCCCGGCCGAGGGGATGGCCGGCATCAGCCCGCGGTACATCCAGGACAAGATCTCCAACGCCCTCGTCGCCCACCCGGACGAAGACAACATCAACCCGTTCATGGTCATGAAGGAACTGGAGGACGGACTGCGGCACCACGCCCTGTTGAAGGACGAGGAGCAGTTCCGCTACTTCAAGGAGTTGCTCGCGGTGGTCCGGGAAGAGTACGAGGACATCGTCAAGAACGAGGTGCAGCGGGCGATCGCGGCCGACGAGGAGGCGCTGGCCCGGCTGTGCGGCAACTACATCGACAACGTCAAGGCGTACACCCAGCGGGAGAAGGTCCGCAACCGCTTCACCGGCGCCTACGAGGAGCCGGACGAGCGGCTGATGCGGTCAGTGGAGGAGAAGATCGACATCCCCGAGGGCCGCAAGGACGACTTCCGCCGGGAGATCATGAACTACATCGGCGCCCTGGCGGTGGACGGCAAGAAGTTCGACTACAAGACTAACGAGCGGCTCCAGAAGGCGCTGGAGCTCAAGCTGTTCGAGGACCAGAAGGACACGATCAAGCTGACCAGCCTGGTGAGTAACGTGGTGGACCGGGCGACCCAGGAGAAAATCGACGTGGTGAAGAGTCGCCTGATTCGCAACTACGGGTATAATGAGGCGAGTGCCACCGACGTGCTGAACTTCGTGGCGAGCATCTTCGCCCGGGGACAGACGAAGAAATAGTTCCAGGTTCCAAGTTCCAGAGTTCCAAATCGGGTTCTGGTTTGCCGATTTGGAACTCTGGAACTTGGAACCTGGAACTCGCAGATTTCCCACCGGGGCTTGGATGGGTGGGGGCCTGACCGGCTGGATGTCGTGAACCTGGTCAGGCCGGAAGGAGCAGCCATAAGCGGCTGAAGGCGCGGCTCAGGGCACCCCCATCCTTCCAAGCCCCGGTCGGTGACACCTCCTTTCCGGCGTGCCCCGGCGGCTTGGCCCGGGGCTGCGATCCTTAGCTCAGCCTCCCGTGATCGCCCCGGGTCCGCCGGCCTTTTCCCGTCTCACTTTTCCGCACCTTGCCCGGTGTGATACGATCCGGGTAGTAGCGCGGGCCGCCACAGAGGGCGGCCCCTACTGGG
>DASSAT010000164.1:0-4459 GCA_035699305.1 Fimbriiglobus sp.
CGGGGCGGGGCCGGGGGTGGGGTTGACCGCCGACCCCCTCGCTGACGCTCGGGGTTCGCCAAATCCGTGTCATCGCTTCGGAGTCGCCATGCTTCGCCTACTGCCCGCGCTGCTCGTCGCCCTGCTCCCGGCGGTCGCGCCCGCCCAGGAGAAGAAAGAACCGACCTACACCCGCACCGAGGACGTGATCTACGGCCGCAAGTACGGCCTGGCGATGACCTTCGACGTCTTCGCCCCGAAGGACAAGGACAAGGCCAACGGGGCCGGCGTCATCTTCTGCGTCAGCGGCGGGTGGTTCTCGTCCAAGGCCGCTACTCCGGTCGTGCTCATCGCCCCGCTGGTGGACCGCGGGTACACCGTCTTCGCCGTCGTCCACGGGTCGCAGCCGAAGTTCACCATCCCCGAAGTGCTCGACGACATGCACCGGGCCGTTCGGTTCATCCGCCACAACGCGGCGAAGTACGGCGTGGACCCGGACCGGCTCGGCATCACCGGCGCGTCGGCCGGCGGACACCTGTCGCTGATGCAGGGGACGGCCGGCAAGCCCGGCAACACCAAGGCCAAGGACCCGGTGGACCGCGAGTCGTCGAAGGTCCAGGCGGTCGCCTGTTTCTTCCCGCCGACCGACTTCCTCAACTACGGCAAGAAGGACAACGTCGCGCTGGGCGGCGGCACCCTGGCTGCGTTCCGCCCGCCGTTCGAGTTCTGGGAGCGCGACCCCATCACCAACGCCCTCATCATCATCCCCTACGAGAAGCGGCGACGCGAGATCGGCAAGGACATCTCCCCGGTCTACCACGTCACCGCGGGCTCGGCGCCGGCGCTCATCCTGCACGGCGACGCCGACACGCTGGTGCCGATCCAGCAGGCGGAGCTGATGATCGCGGCCTACGAGAAGGCCGGCGTGCCGTGCAAGCTGGTAACCAAGCCGGGGGCTGGCCACGGCTGGAAGGGGATGGACGCGGACATGCCGTCGTTCGCCGACTGGTTCGACAAGCACCTCAAGAAGCAGTAGGCTCGGGTCGCGTCCGCCGGGCCTCGGCCCGGCGGACGGTCGCGGGTTACTCCAGCACCTTGAGCCGGGCATTCTTGATCCGCACCGGCTCGTTGTTGCGGCTGAGGTGCTGGAAGCCGATGTGCCCCTTCCGCGGCCGGTCCTTGACTGGTGGGGCGTTGGTGCCGTCGTGCCGCTTGACCGGCCGGTCGAACTTCGTCAGGTCCACGTCCTGCACCAGCTCGCCGTTGATCGTCGCCTTGAGGTGGTCGCCCTTCAGCTCGATGCGGACGGTGTTCCACTCGGTCGGCTTGTAGACTTGCTTCGTCGGGGCGATGGCCCGGTAGATGCCGCCGGTCAACTCGGAATCCTTGGCCTGCGTGTTGTACCGGAAGTCGGCGACCTGAAGCTCCATCCCGTCGAACGCCGGATCGCCCTTCATCGGGGCGCGGAGGGCGACGCCGCTGTTGCCGCGCTCGGTCAGCTTGATCTCGAACTCCAGCACGAAGTCGGTGTACTCCTTCTCGGAGACGAGCCAGGTGCCGCGGAGCTTGCCGGGGGTGAGGACGCCGTCCGTGACGGTCCAGGCGACGCCCTTCTGGGCCGGCTTGGCGAGGTCGTTCCACTCGGTGACGACCCACCCCTTCGGCGGCCCGTCGGCGGGGAACAGCGGCACGAACCCGTCGTCCGCGGCGGGGGCGATCGCTGCCAGATAGGTCAGCAGGGTCAACACGGTGACACCCTCCGAGGTCAGGGCGCGGCCATCCGCTTGCGAGGTTTCGAACGTTTCGCGGCCTTTCCCTTCCCGGACCGCTTTCGCGCCGGAGAAGTGGAGAGGTCGAGGTCGGACAACCGGCCGCCCAGCGAGAACAGGGCGTGGAACAGCTGGTCGAGCGACGCCTCGACCGATCCCATCTCGATCCTGGCGGCCCGGGACTGGCTGGTTTTCAGTCGCGCGGCGAGTTGCCGGCGGTTGAGACCCTGCGCGTCACGGAGTTGGCAAATCGCCCGACTCAGGGCAAGCCGGAGTTCGACCTCCTCGCGCTCATCGTCGGTCAGGCCGAGGAAGTCGCCGTAATCGCCGAACCGATAGCCGGCCGCCTCCAGTCGCTTTCGCTTTCGTGCATCCATCGGTCCGTGGGGGTAATACCGAAGGCGAGCGCCGGGTCAGGAGGTCGTCGCCTGAAGCCAGTCCAGGTGAACGGTGATGTTTATCGGTCGGTTGAACACGACAATGCAGACGTCTGCGTACCCCTCCTCCGGATAGATGGCGACCACTCGTCCGTCCATCCCGGCGAAGGCGCCGTCGCAGATGCGGACGGGGCTGCCGACCAGGGGTCGGTCGTCGGCTCGCTCTTCGCTTCCCATGTGCCGCCCTCGGTTGTCAAAGAACTTGGCGATCCGAGGGCAGTATCCCGGCTGACATCCATCCACTGCAAGACAATTCCCGCGGCCCGCCGGTCGCGGTTCCGCCCCGCTCGGGCGCCGCTATACTGACATTCGACCCGAACCGACGGAGGTCTTCATGGCCGGGCACTCCCATTCGGCGAACATCGCCGTCCGCAAGGGCAAGCAGGACGCCCAGCGGGCGAAACTCTTCTCCAAGCTCAGCCGGTACATCATCATCGCCGCCCGCAACGGCGGCGGGGACCCGGACACGAACCTGCGACTGCGGTACGCCATCGACAAGGCCCGAGCCGTCTCCATGCCCAAGGACAACATCGAGCGGGCCGTCAAGAAGGGGACCGGCGACCTGGAGGGGGTCAGCTACGACGAGATCACCTACGAGGGCTACGGCCCCGGCGGCGTCGCCGTCCTCGTCGAGACCCTGACCGACAACCGCAACCGCACCAACGGCGAGGTCCGGTCCATCTTCGAGAAGGGCGGCGGCAACATGGGCACCCCCGGGTGCGTCGGCTACCTGTTCGAGCGCAAGGGGCTTTTCCTGATCGACGCCAAGAAGTTCCCGGACGAGGACGCGGTCATGACCGCGGCCCTGGAGGCCGAGGCCGACGACTTCAACCGCGAGGGCGACTTCTACGAAGTGACCTGCGACCCCGCGAAGTTCCTGACCGTGCAAGCGGCCCTCCAGTCTGCTGGCATCGTCGCCGAGGAGGCTGAGGTCAAGAACCTGCCCAAGGCGTTCGTGGACGTGGACGTGGAGACCGGCAAGAAAGTGGTGCGGCTGATCGACAACCTCGACAACAACGACGATGTGCAGAACGTCTACACCAACGCCAACCTCACCGAGGAAATGGCCGACGCCTGACGGCACCAAATCCCAAATCTCAGGAACCAATTCCCAAACGAAGAGCGCGGACGGCCTGCGCTCGGCTGCGCCTCGCGGCTAACCGGAGTCGTTCTTTTGTCCGGCGTCGGATTTGGACGATAGAATGGGATGTCTTCGGAATGTAGTAGGCACACTCCGTGTGCCGTTCCCCGAAGACGGCACACGGAGTGTGCCTACTACACTGTCGGAGGGTCGCCCGGATGTCCCGGCTTGCCCTGCTTGCGCTCGTCCTCTCGCCCGCGGTCGCGCCGGCCGCGGGGCCGCCCGTTGTCCTGCGGCCCGACGTCACCTACGCCGTCGCCGGCGCGGAGAAGCTTAAACTCGACGTGGCGATGCCGGCGACGCCGGGGCCGCACCCGGCCGTGGTCTGCCTGCACGGCGGGGCGTGGCGCAGCGGCAGCCGCAAGGACCTGTCCCGGGCGTCGCGGTGGTACGACTTCGGCGCCCCTGGCAAGAGCCTGCTCGACGTCCTCGCGGCCCGGGGGTTCGTCGCGGTCAGCGTCGGCTACCGGCTCGCCCCGGGCAACAAGTTCCCGGCCCAGATCGAGGACGCCAAGACGGCGGTGCGGTTCCTCCGGGCCAACGCCAAGAAGTTCGGCATCGACCCCGACCGGATCGCGGCCCTGGGGTTCTCGTCCGGCGGACACCTAGCGGCGCTGCTGGGCACGGCCGACGAGTCCGCCGGGTTCGAGGGGAAGCTGTACCCGGAGCAGTCCAGCCGGGTGCAGTGCGTGGTGGACTTCTTCGGCCCGACCGACCTGACCCTGTATACCGTGACGCCGTGGATCGAGTGGGCGTACTTCGTGCCGCTGTTGGGCGGGCGGTCGCGGGACCACATGGACCTATACAAGCGGGCGTCGCCGATCGAGTACGTCTCGAAGGGCGACCCGCCGTTCCTGATCGTCCAGGGGACGGCGGACCTGCTGGTGCCGGCGATCCACTCGGAGCGGCTGTACGAGAAGCTGACCGCGGCCGGGGTGCGGTCGAAGCTGGTGACGGTCAAGGGCAAGGGACACGGCTGGGGCGGGGAGGCCGCCGCCCACACGACCGAGACGGCGATCCGGTTCCTGAGTGAGCAGCTCCTCGATCAGGGGAAGTGATGCCTCTCCTGACGAGCGGAGAGCGTCCGTCCCTTCTTCCTCCCTCCCCCCTTGGGGGGGAGGGCCGGGGTGGGG
>DASSAT010000165.1:0-12374 GCA_035699305.1 Fimbriiglobus sp.
TCTTCGAGGCCCACCATTCGGTTAATCGGTGGGCCTCGAACACTCGGCCCACCCTACGAAACTTGTGCGGTCAGGCACTAGCCTGAACCCCGACCCGCACTCCTGACCACTCAGCACAGGAAGGCAGAGATGACCGACGCTCGTCACCGCAAGGTCCTGCTGGTCGAGTTGAACGAGATCACCTGGCGGTTGCTCGACCCGCTGTTGCGGGATGGCGCGTTGCCGGCGTTCGCCGACTTGATCCGCCGCGGGGCCAGGGGCACCCCGGTCGCGCCCGAAGTCCCGCCGGACTTGGACCCGTGGATCTCCTGGACCACCGTGTACACCGGTCGGCCGCCGCAGGAGCACGGGGTCAAGTTCCTGGAACAGCCGCCGGAGACGGTGCGCGGGCCGAAGCTCTGGGACCTCGCCGCCGACGCCGGGAAGTCCGTCGGAGTATTCGGGTCGATCATGTCCTGGCCTCCCCGGACCGACGTGAAAGGGTTCTGGGTTCCCGGTACGTTCTCCCCTGGGCCAGAGACGTTCCCGGCCGAACTTCGGCCGATCCAGGACCTGAACCTGACCTACACCCGGGCGCACACCCCGCTGGCTTCGGAGCCGCGGCCGGGCAAGCTCGGGCTGCTGATGAAACTCCGCAAGCTCGGGCTGCGGGCCTCCACCCTGGCCATCGTCGCCGGGTACATCGCCCGACGCGCGGCCCGACTGGCGAAGGACTGGGAGAAGGTCAGCCTCCAACCGCTCCTCAACCTGGACTTCTTTGCCGCGCTCTGGACGAAGCACCGGCCGGACTTCGCCACCTTCCACTCCAACCACGTCGCCCACTACATGCACCGGTACTGGCGGTCGTTCGACCCGACTCCGTTCCTGGAGAAGCCGTCGGCCGATGAGGTGAAGAACTACGGCGAGGCCGTCCGGTTCGGCTATCGGACTGCGGACCAGATGCTCCGCCGGCTGGGCCGGGTGGTCGGCCCGGACACGACCGTGGTGGTGGCGTCCGGGCTGGGCCAGCAGCCGTATGTGGTCGAGGAGTTCAAGGGTGGCCGGTCGGTCGTGCGGATGCAGAACCTGGCCCGGGTGCTCGATCTGCTCGGGGTCGCCGGCCGGTGTACGCCGTACTCGGTGATGGCTCCGCAGTGGAACATTCGGTTTGACTCGCCGGATGTTCAGCGGCGGGCGGTCCGGGGGCTGGAGTCGGCGTACTACAAGACCCCCGACCAACAGCTGTTCGCCTGCGCGGAGGCGGGGGATACGATCTGTATCAACGTGAAGCAGAAGCTCCCCCGGCCGATCGACTGGGACGCGGACTGCGTCTTCCCCGAGACCGGCCTGACGGTCAAGATGCGGGACCTGTGCGCCGAGAAGGACCCCACCCCGAAGCAGGGCCACCACGATCGGCCCGGGGTGCTCGTCATGGCTGGACCCGGCGTCCGGGCCGGGGCCGAGGTCGGAGAGTGTTCCACCCTCGATTTGGCCCCGACCATCCTCACCCTGCTCGGTCTCCCGGTCCCGGAGTACATGGCCGGTCGGGTGCTGGAGGAAGTGTTGGAACCCAACGTCATGCCGACCCGTTCAGTCGCACCGATCCGGGCCTGACGCGCCCGGTCCGCCGATGTGGATCGGGGCTTCGAACTGGCGTGGTTGGCACATGGAACCCGGCATGAAGATATTGTTTGTTCACAAGCAGATCCTCTTTCCCCGAGATACGGGCGGGAAGATCCGGGTCCTGAACGTGCTCAAACACCTGGCCCGTTGGCACGACGTGACGTACGTCGCCAACCTCCGGCGCGGGGAGGAGCGGTATCTTCCCCAGATGACGGAGTTGGGGTTGCGGGTGGACTCCGTCCTCGGGGAGCCGGCCCGCCGCGGCGGGCTGAGGTTCGCTGCCGCAGCGGCGGCGAACGTCCTGTCCGTCCGGCCGTTCAGCATCGACCGCAACTACGACCCCCGCGTGCGGGAGAAGGTCCGCGAGTCGCTCGCGGCCGAGCCTTACGATCTGCTCATCTGCGACACCGTCCAGATGGCTCGGCACACGACCGGCCTGGGTGGTCCGCCCCAGGTCCTCTTCCAGCACAACGTCGAGGCCCAAATCCTCCGCCGGCACGCCGAGGTGAGCGAGGGCCGGCTGCGACGGTGGTACATGCGCGGCCAGTGGCGAAAGATGGTCCGGTTCGAGCGGGACCAGGGCCGGCACTTCGCCGCGGTGATCGCCGTGAGCGAGCCGGACAAGAAGCTGTTCGAGGCCGAGTACGGGTGGCCGCACGTCCGCGCCATCGACACCGCCGTGGACACCGACTTCTTCCGCCCTGACCCGGCCGCGGAAGTCCCGGACCGGGTGATGTTCCTGGGTTCAATGGACTGGCTGCCGAACCAGGACGGGGTGAAGTGGTTCGTCCGGGAGGTGTGGCCGGCGGTCCGGGCGGCGCGACCCAGGGCGACATTTCACGTCATCGGCCGCAACCCCCCCGGCGACATCCGCGCCCTGTCCACCGTCCCCGGGGTGGAGATCGTCGGCGGCGTGCCGGACGTCCGCCCGCACCTGGCGCAGGCGACCGTGTTCGTCGTGCCGATCCTGGTCGGCGGGGGAACGCGGCTAAAGATCTACGAGGGGATGGCGATGGGCCGGGCGGTGGTGAGCACGACGATCGGGGCCGAGGGGCTGCCTGTGCGGCCCGGCGAACACTATCTGGCCGCTGACGCCCCCGGGGACTTCGCCGCCGCGGTGGTCGGGCTACTCGCCGACCCGCCCCGACGGGCCGCCATCGGTCGGGCGGCCGACCGGTTCGTCCGAGAACGGTACGGGAGTGAGCCGGTGGCCCGACAGTTCGAGGCCATCTGTGAGGGAGTGGTGGACGAACGGCGGGCCGGTCGAGTCCCGGCCGGGATGGCCGATTGAACAGATCGGGAGACACCATGCAACGCGTCGCTGTGTTCGGGATGGGGTACGTCGGGTGCGTGACCGCCGCGTGCCTGGGTCGAGACGGGCACGCCGTCATCGGGGTGGATATCGACCCGGCCAAGGTGGACGAGGTCAACGCTGGCACGCCCCCGATCAGCGAGCCGGGTCTCGACGAGATGCTCCCGGCGCAAATCCAGTCCGGCCGGCTCCGGGCCACGACCGACGTGGCCGAGGCGGTGGCCGCCTCCGACCTGGCGCTGGTCGCGGTCGGCACCCCGTCCGCCGACGACGGCAGCGTCAGCGCGGACGGGGTCGAGCGGGTCGTCCGGTCGATCGGCCAGGCCGTCCGGGAGGCGGGTAAGCCGTACCAGGTGGTGGTCCGGTCCACGCTCCTCCCCGGCATCCTGGAGGACCGGCTGCGGCCGGCGCTTGAGGACGCGGCTGGCCGGCCGGTCGGGGCCGACCTGGGGCTGTGCAACAACCCCGAGTTCCTGCGGGAGAGTTCGGCAGTCAAGGACTACTACCACCCGCCCTACGTTCTGGTCGGGGCCGATTCGGAGGCGGACGCCGCACCGGTGTTGGACCTGTACGGCGCGGTCGAGGCCGAGAAGATCGTCACCGACACCCGGACCGCCGCCCTGGTCAAGTACGCCTGCAACGCCTTCCACGCCCTGAAGGTGACATTCGCCAACGAGGTCGGCAGCCTGGCCCGCGCCTTCGGCGCGGACGGGCACGCGGTCATGGACCTGGTCTGCCGCGACCGGAAGCTCAACGTCTCCCCGGCATACCTGCGGCCGGGGTTCGCGTTCGGCGGGTCGTGCCTGCCCAAGGACGTGAGGGCGCTCACCCGGTTCGCCGAGCAGAAGGCCCTGCGGGTGAACTTGCTGGCCTCGGTCCTCCCGTCCAACGAGTCGCACCTGCGGCGGGCGTTGAAGATGATCCGCGACAGCGGGCACCGCAAGGTTGGGGTGGTGGGGCTGAGCTTCAAGGCCGGGACTGACGACCTGCGGGAAAGCCCGATGGTCGAGCTGGTGGAGGCGCTGGTCGGGTGGGGCTGCGAGGTAAAGATCTACGACCCGAACGTCATGCTCGGCCGGCTCCGCGGGCGGAACCTGGCGTACATCGACCGCCACCTGCCGCACCTGGCACAGCTCCTGGTCCCACACACCTCCGCGGTACTGTCTCACGCTGGCCTGCTGGTCCTGGGCACCGATGTGGCCAACGGGTTCGACTGGCGGGGGCACTTCCCCGGCCCGATCCTCGATCTGCGCAAGGACCTCGCCCGGCCGCAACCCGCAGCCCCCCCGGCCCTGGTCAGGGTCTGACGGGATGCCGAAAGGTGGTCGCCCTGTGGGGACGCCAGGCTCCGATCACGACGCGAACCCGGTGGTCCCGGCGCCCGGCCGCCCGTCCCCCTGGCTGCACCGGCTCATCGCGTCCGACCTTCGCGCGAAGGCCGAGTGGCTCTACGGCAGCCGCGGATGGAAGGCCGTGGTCAAGGCGCTGCTGACCGACGGCACGGCGGCGATGGTCTGGTATCGGCTGATGCAGTGGTCGCACCGCCGCCGGCTGTGGCCGCTGGCCATGTTTTTCAGCAAGGCCAACGCCGTCTGCTGCCACTGCGTCATCGGCCGCGGGGCGGAGTTCGGCCCCCGGTTCGGTCTGGTTCACTCGACGGGCGTGGTGGTCAACGCCGATGTTCGGGGGGGCGCCGGGGTGATGCTCGAACATCAGGTGACGATCGGGGCCGAGAAGCGGCAAGCACCGGTGCTGGGGGACGACGTGTTCATCGGGGCGGGGGCCAAGGTGATCGGGTCGGTGCGGGTGGGGGACCGGGCGCGGGTCGGGGCGAACGCCGTCGTCGTCCATGACGTACCGGCCGACAGCACGGTGGTCGGCATCCCCGCCCGGGTCGTCCGACAGCGGCAACCGCGTGACGAGAACTGACGGAGGAGGGGACCGAGTCATCATGTGCGGTCTGGCTGGATTCATAGACCTGGATCGCGGGCAAGGGGCCGACGCCCTGCGTGCCACCGCGGCGCGGATGGCCGACGCCCTCCGCCACCGTGGCCCGAACGACGCCGGCGTCTGGGCGGACGCGGAGGCCGGCGTGGCGCTGGGGTTCCGCCGGCTGTCGATCATCGACCTCACGGCCGAGGGCCACCAGCCGATGCCCTCGGCCTCCGGCCGGTACGTTCTGGCCTTCAACGGCGAGGTCTACAACTTCGAGTCGCTGCGGCGGGAGTTGGAGGCGGCGGGCGCCGCCGCGGCCTTTCGCGGCCACTCCGACACGGAGGTCATGCTGGCGGCGTTCGAGGCGTGGGGCGTCGCGGCGGCCGTGCGGCGGTTCGTCGGCATGTTCGCCTTCGCCCTGTGGGACCGCCGCGAGCGGAAGCTGCACCTCGGCCGGGACCGGCTCGGTGAGAAGCCGCTCTATTACGGCCGGATGGGGTCAGTGTTCCTGTTCGGGTCCGAGCTGAAGGCGCTGCGCGCGCACCCGGAGTTCCGGGGCGAGATTGACCGCGACGCCCTCGCCCTCTACCTCCGTCACAGCTGCATCCCGGCCCCGTACTCGATCTACAAGGGGGTCCGCAAGCTTCCGCCGGCCACCGTCCTGACCCTCGATCTCGACCGGCCGAGCGCGGACGATGCGCCGGTGCCCTACTGGTCGGCCCGGCAGGCCGCCGCGGACGGCGCCGCTGATCCCCTGGCGGGTAGCGAGGACGAGTGTCTGGACCGGCTTGAGCACCTCCTCCGCGGCGCGGTGCGGCAGGAGATGGTGGCTGACGTGCCGCTCGGGGCGTTCCTGTCCGGCGGGGTGGACTCGTCCGTCATCGTGGCCCTGATGCAAGCCCAGTGCCCGCGCCCGGTGAAGACCTTCACCATCGGGTTCCACGAGGACCAGTACAACGAGGCCATCCACGCCAAGGCAGTGGCCAAGCACCTGGGGACCGACCACACCGAACTGTACGTCACCCCCGGCGAGGCGATGGCTGTCATCCCCAAACTGCCGGCCGTCTACGACGAGCCGTTCGCCGACGCCTCGCAGGTCCCGACCTTCCTCGTCTCGCAACTGGCGGCCCGGTCGGTGACGGTCAGCCTTTCCGGCGATGGCGGCGACGAGTCGTTCGCCGGCTACACCCGCTACCTGCGGACGGAGGCCGTCTGGAAGGCGGCCCGGCGGGTGCCGCAGGGGTTGCGGGGCGCCGCCGCCGGTGCCCTGTCGGTGCTCAGTCCGCGCGGCTGGGACCAGGGGTTCGCGGTGGCGCGACCGCTGCTCCCCCGCCGCATCGCACGGTACACGGCCGGCGACAAGGTCCACAAGTTCGCGGACGCGCTACGGTGTGCGACCGACCCGGAGAGCTTCTACCACTGCCTGATGTCGAAGTGGACCCGGTCGGACCACATCGCCCTCGGGGCGTGTCCGCCGGATCCGACCGCTGCGGGTGACAGCGCCGCGACCGCGGACTTCGCCCAGCGGCTCCAGGCGTATGACATGACCACCTACCTGCCGGACGACATCCTCACCAAGGTGGACCGGGCCAGCATGGCCGTCAGCCTGGAGGTCCGCGCCCCGCTGCTGGACCACCGGGTGGTGGAGTTCGCCGCCCGGGTACCGCCAGGGATGAAGGTCCGCGACGGCCAGGGCAAGTGGCTCCTGCGACAGCTGCTCTACCGACACGTCCCGCGGGAATTGGTCGAGCGGCCGAAGATGGGCTTCGTCGTCCCGATCGGGAATTGGGTGCGCGGGCCCATGCGGGGGTGGGCGGAGGCGCTGCTGGACGAGCGGCGGCTGCGGCAGGAGGGCAATTTCGACCCGGCGCCGATCCGCCGCAAGTGGGCCGAACATCTTTCGGGTCGGTGGGACTGGCAGCGCGAGCTGTGGGACGTGCTGATGTTCCAGGCGTGGCGAGAGGCGCAATGACCGGCTGCTGATACCGGCATGGTCATACGATCGGCCCGATCTCGTAGTTTAGTTAAGGTGGTGAATCGCATCGGGCCATTACACCACATGTCCGCTGTCCGAATTCATGACACTCCACGATCGAATCTTTCCTGTTCCCGAATCGGGAAGAAAACACTCCGATATTCCCGTCTGTCAAAGCTTGATGCTCTCGGCGGAACTCGGCTCAGATCGGACTGGAAGTCTCTGTCGGAGTGGGCAGGTCGGTCCCCATCTCGTCACAATTCTTCGCTTGCGTCATTCCGAATTGCGCTGCCCGTCTGCGCGCACGTAAAACCGGACGGTGACGTAAACCTTGACAGTTATTCCGTGTGACGTAGTGTGCACACGAATCCGGTGTAACACCCAGCGTCGCTCGCCCGACTGGAGCGGTAAAGGAGAAGACCCGGGTTCCGAGCCGGCCCTTCACGGCCCGTATCGGTCGCTCGCGTTTCGCCTGTGTGTGTCATGTACCGCCGGTCGATTTACCCCCGTCCACGACCGCGGCTGGGAAGGCGGTTCGGCTGACCTCACCCTGACCTGATCCGGCTTGGTGACGCTCGGAGCACTGTACGCCCGCCATGCGGTGGGTGCCGGGGACTGTTCGTTCATCGCGGCGGTCCGGGCGGACGGCCGCGGGAGAATACCGGCCCCTCACGGGGCCGCCAATCGAGAAGGAATCAACATGCGAACCCTGCGGAACTGCACGTTGGAACGACTCGAGCAACGGGAATTGCCGAGTGGGGTGACCGCGGAGACGTGCGTGTACGCCGCGGGGACGGCCAGTACCGCCACCGTGTACAACCTGGGCGGGATGGTGCAGTTCGAGGTGGCGCCCTACGGCGACGGGTTCTCCGGCGGGGTGCGGACGGCCGTCGCGGACGTGGACGGGGACGGCGTCCCGGACCTGATCACCGCGCCCGGCCCGGGCGCCCCGGTCCAGGTCCGGGTGTTCAGCGGGGTCAACGGCCGGCCGCTCGGCAGCTTCCTGGGCTTTGAGGAGTCCTTCACCGGTGGCGGGTACGTCGCAGCCGCGGACCTGGACAAGGACGGGAAGGCGGAGATCGTCGTGACGCCGGACCAGGGCGGCGGGCCGCGGGTCCGGGTCCTGTCCGGGGCGAGCGGCTACCAGGTGCTGGCCGACTTCTTCGGTCTCGACGTGCCGGACTTCCGCGGCGGCGCCCGGGTGGCGACCGGGGACGTGAACGGGGACGGCGTGTCGGACGTGCTGGTCGGGGCGGGGATCGGGGGCGGCCCGCAGGTCGCCGTCTTCGACGGGACCGGCGTGGCGGCGGGCGACCCCCAGCGGCTCATGTCCGACTTCTTCGTGTTCGACAAGACCCTGCGGAACGGCGTGTACCTGGCGGCCGGCGACCTCAACGGCGACAAGTTCGCCGACCTGGTGTTCGGGGCCGGTCCGGGTGGCGGCCCCCGGGTCTACGCGGTAGACGCGGCCGAGTTCGTGCGGACCGGCGGGGCCGTTCGCAAGGAACTGGTCAACACGTTCGCCTTCAGCCCCAGCCTGCGCGACGGCGTCCGGGTGGCCGCTGGCGACGTCACCGGCGACGGCGTGACGGACCTGCTGGTCGGCAGCGGTGCGGACGGCGGCGGTCAGTTGCGCGTCTTCGCGTCGCCGGACTACACCCGGCCCCGGACGGACCTTTCCGTGTCCGCGTCGTCCGCCGGAGCGTTTCCGGCCGTCGCGACGGAAACGTCGCTGTCGCCGTTGGCCGGTGACTACCTCCGGTGGAAGCCGAAGCCGACCCCGCCGTCTCACTCGCGCGGCCAATCGCTCAGGGTCCCGACCGCCCCGAGCGGGCTGTCCGCGACGGCCGTCTCGGACACGGGGATTGACCTGGCGTGGGCGGACAACAGCTCCAACGAGACTGGGTTCGTGGTCGAGCGAGCGACGGACGCCGCGTTCACACTGTCCGATGCCGTGACGGACGTGGGGGAGAACGCGACGAGCCTGACCGTCACCGGCCTCTCCGCGGGGACGACGTACTACTTCCGGGTGCGGGCGGTCAACGCCGATGGCGAATCGACCGACTCCAACACCGCCTCCGCGACCACAGCCACGCCGATCGTGCCCCCGCCGGCTTCACCCCCACCGGTCACCCCGCCGCCGCCGGTTGCGACCCCTCCGGCCGCCCCGGGCGACCTGACCGCATCGGTCGTCTCGGACACGGGGATTGACCTGGCGTGGACGGACAACAGCGCCAACGAGACTGGGTTCGTGGTCGAGCAGGCGGCCGACACCGCGTTCACCCAACAGGTGGTCAGCTCGAACCTGGGGGCGGACACGACGAGCTTGACCGTCACGGGGCTTTCCGCGGGTACGACGTACTACTTCCGGGTGCGGGCGATCAACGCCGACGGCGCGTCGGCCGACTCCAACACCACCTCCGCGACCACTGCCCCGCCGATCGTGCCCCCGCCGGCTTCACCCCCGCCGGTCACGCCTCCGCCGCCGGCTTCACCGCCCCCGCCGCCGGCCGCGACCCCGCCGGCCGCCCCGAGCGGGTTGACCGCGGCGGTGGTTTCGACTTCGCGGATCGACCTGGCGTGGACGGACAACAGCTCCAACGAGACCGGGTTCACGGTCGAGCGGGCGGCCGACCCTGCATTCACCCAGCAGGTCGTGTCGGTGGGGGGAGGCGCGGACGCGACGGGCCTGTCCTTCACCGGCCTGTCGGCGGGGACGACGTACTACTTCCGGGTGCGGGCGGTCAACGCCGACGGTGACTCGGCCGACTCCAACACCGCCTCCGCGACCACCATCGCCCCGTCCGAGCCTCTGCCGGGAGCGGACTCGCCGACCGGTCGGAACCCGCGGCTGATGTGGACCCGGCAACAGCAGGCGGTCTGGAACCGGATGCGGGCCGAGAACCACCCGTGGTGGGTGCTGGTTAAGAACAACGCGGACTTAACCGGGACCGCGAACGAGCGCTACGGCGACTACGGCCAGTGGGCGACGCTGGTGTACCAGATGACCGGCGACACGGCGTACGCGGCAAAGGCATGGAGCAAGCTTTCGACCTGGATGGGGCAACTCCCGGCGTGGGGCAAGAACGGGAGCCGCGAGTACTTCGCGGAGTTCGTCATGCTCTACGACTGGCTCTACCCGGCCCTGACCACCGCGCAGCGGGCGACGTACATCGACACCATGAATATGTGGGGCGACGCGGTCCTGCAGCCTAACGGCGGGGGCTGGGGCACCCGCACCGGCGACAGTGACCAGGTCATCGGCCAATACTTCGGTCTGGCGCTGCTGGACGTGGCGACCGCGCCGGACAATCCGCGGGCCGGCACGTTCCTCTCCCGGTCCTGGGACACCGGTTATGCGATCAAGACGGTGGGGGGGTTGGACGCCACCGGGGTGAACCGGGAGACCATGCGGAACGAGATCAGCTCCTACATCCAGGCGGCGGAGGGCGGGGAGTGGATCGAGAGCACGGACTACAACCCGGGCACCCTGAAGCTGCTCATCATGGGGGTCCAGGGCGTCAAGACGGCCACCGGCGTGGATCACTTCCCCGAGGTGACTCGGTTCCTCAAGCAGGCTGCCCTGGCGCAGATCCACGAATTGTCCGGCGACCTTCAGGCCTCGTACCAGTGGGGCGATGAGGAGCACCCGCGGGACCTCAAGCTCTACGACCGGGTCACCTTGCTCGGCATGCTCGCTGGTGTCACTCAGGACGACCCGCAGGTCGGGCCGTATGTCAACCGCCTGGTCGCCGACTTCGTGGCGAAGTATGGTGCCGTCGGGTGGGGGACCGCCGAGCCGTGGGCTCGGCTGTTCTACTTCTACAACCCGTACGCGCCGCAGGCCGACTGGCGGACCGGCCTCCCCGCCGTCCACTACGCCGCCGGCATCGGCCGGCTCGACGTCCACTCGGACTGGGGGACGGACGGCAGCTACTTCGGCGCCCACATGCCCAACCGTCTGAGCGTGGACCACGAGGTCGGCTACTTCGGCGACTTCCAGCTCTACCGCAACGGTGAGTGGGCGATCACCCGGCCCATAGGCTACTCCGGCCCCGCGATCAGCGGCGAGAGCGCCAACACCATGGTCATCGCCGGCCTCTCGTCCATGTTCGACCGGGCGGTGGTTGCCGAGGACGACGCGACCGACGGCTCCTGGGCCTACATCGCGGGCACGACCGGCGGGCAGTACTACTGGCCCGATCGCTACGACCCGCCCCCGGCCTTCCTCCACGAGTGGACCCGCAGCATCTTCTACCTGCCGTCTACGGACGACAAGTCGGACACGATCATCACCTTCGACCGCGTGGACGCGGACGACCCCACGACCCTGCCCAAGTTCGACCGCTACTACGATACGGAGCAGACCGCGATCACGTCCGCCCCGGGGCTTAAGCAGTGGATCATCCACACTCCGGTCACGCCGACCTTGACGCCGGGCGCGATCACCTGGACCACGGCCGGCGGACAGGAGGTCCGGGTGAGCACCCTCCAACCGCTCAACCAGACCCGCACTGTCTACAACGAGGACGACCTCTGGCCGAACCCGCCGTACTGGAACTTCTACGACTCCGAGAAGAACTACCAGGTCCGGGTCGTCCCGACCACCGAGCAGCAGTGGGACACCTTCCTCAACGTGACCCAGGTCTCTGACCCGGGGACCGCGCTGACCAACGTCGGGGTCCGCTCCGCCGGCGGGGAGGCGAGCGGCGTGCTGGTCCAGCGGGGCGGCCTCGCCGACGCACTGGTCATGTTCGGGGCCCAGCAGGGCACGCGCGTCCTGTCTACGGGCTACTCCATGAACTGGACGGCGGGTGCGTCGGGCACCGACCTGTACCTCGTAGACCTGGACGCGAGCAAGACCTGGTCCGTCCAGGTAAACGGCGGGGCGGCTACCCCGCTGACCGTGAGCAGTCAGGGTGTGGCCCAGTTGACCGTCGCCGGCACCGGGGCGCAATCCGTTCAGTTGATCGCCGTGTGATCGGCAATGCCCAAGTCGTCCGATGTCGCACAGGGAGGCTGCCCGACCTGTGCGACTCTGTTTCGGCATAAGGACAGTGCTGGGGCATAGCCACAGCTGTCTATTCGACTACATTCCTCACCAGTAACTCTTGTCATGTCGTAAGTCTGGTTTCTATAGATGAACCAGTTCCTGTAATAGACGAATCTATGGTCGATTACTACGAGAGAGAAATTTGAACTTTAAGCATTAGACGAATATGTAATTATCGAAAATATCACTTCATGACGGAGTCATAAAAGCCGTATCGTCATCATTCTCCACAGGAAACTGAAATGGAGTTCGTGGAAAATCAAACTTTTCATGCGTCATGCTGGAACCAGTCGTCTAGTATTCACGTCGTAAGCAATATCCCGTTTCCTGCCCTGTCCCCAGGACTGGACTCCCTTAACCGCCGTCGGAACGCCTAACGAACTGACTGAGTCATGACGTTACTCCCTCCGTTCGTCCTCGCGGTCGTCTTGTCCGCCCTGGTCGTGGTTGGCTACGCCTACCTCGGCTACCCGGTCATCGTCGGGCTGGCGAGCCGG
>DASSAT010000166.1:0-4588 GCA_035699305.1 Fimbriiglobus sp.
TGATGCAGGTCGGCCGCGGGTACTGGCCGGAGGCGAAGGTCGCGGAGGTGCTGGCGGCCGGCGACCGCCGACTGGCGGGGCCGACCGCACCGGCCGCGGGGCTGTTCCTGGTGCGTGTGACGTACCCCGACCGGCTGCGGCTCCCCTCCGACCCTGGGGCCGAACAGGGCATCTTCCCCGACGCGGCGGACGCAAGCGCACGATGAGCGAGTTCACATACCCGGCCCGGCTGGAAATCGTCCCCCTGTCAAAGCCGGCGGCGGCGAGCATGACGGTGCCGGGGAGCAAGAGCATCACCAACCGGGCGCTGGTGCTGGCGGCGCTATCTATTCGCTCAAGTCCGTTCCGGGTATCTGGGTGTCTGCGGTCCGAAGATACTGAAGTCATGATCAACTGCCTCAGGCGACTCGGGTTCCGCGTGCAGGAGGAGTGGGACTCGGCCGACCCGAGCGTGACGATCGACGCCGATGAAGCGCCGCCTCTCATCCCGGCCCGCTCGGCAGACCTATTCGTCGGTAACTCTGGCACGACGATCCGGTTCCTGACAGCAATGGTAAGCCTCGGCGAGGGGACATACCGGCTCGACGGCGTCCCCCGTATGCGGGAGCGACCGATCGGCGACTTGTTGCGCGTCCTACGGCAACTCGGAGTCGATGCCTACAGCGAGCGCGATAACGACTTCCCGCCGGTAGTCGTGAATGCGAACGGTTTGCGCGGCGGCACAGTTCGAGTCAAAGCGGACGTTAGCAGCCAATTCCTGAGCGGATTGATGCTCGCAGCCCCGTTCGCACGCGGAGACACCGTGTTGGAGGTAGACGGTCCGGCCGTGTCCGAACCGTATATCGAGATGACCATCGGTGTGCTCCAGCGGTTCGGGCTGAGTGTCGCCGCGATCGCGCCGGGGCGGTATCACATCCCGGGCGGCCAGTGGCACGGCCTCAGTCACTACCACATTGAGCCGGACGCCTCCTCGGCGAGCTACTTCTTTGCCGCTGCGGCCATCACCGGTGGCCGGGTCACCGTAGCTAACCTGACGCCCAGGAGCCTACAGGGCGACGTGCTGTTTGTCGATGTTCTGCAAGATATGGGCTGCGTAGTGGCCCGGGGTTATGAGGATTCGGACGGCATCACCGTTCACGGCGGACCGCTGCGGGGCATCGACGTGGACATGAACGCGATCAGCGACACAGTCATGACGCTCGGGGCGGTCGCGTGCTTCGCCGACGGGCCGACCACGATCCGCAACGTCGGTCACATCCGCCACAAGGAGACGGACCGGATCGCGGCACTGGCGACGGAGTTACGCAAGCTCGGGGCGGAAGTTGAGGAGTTCGAGGACGGGCTGCGGATCACACCGCGGCCGCTGACGGGGTGCGCGGTGGACACCTACAACGACCACCGGATGGCAATGAGCCTGGCGCTGGTCGGACTGAAGGTGCCGGGGGTGGTCGTCAACGACCCGGGCTGCGTGGCGAAGACGTACCCGGGGTTCTGGCAGGATTTGGAGAGATTGAGGGCTTAAATGTAGTCCGCTCGCTCCGCGAGCGGGTCGGCGAAGACCGCTTGCGGAGCGAGCGGACTACATTCAACTACAAGGCCCACCCGAAGGGTGGGCCTTGTCGCCTACTCCGCCGGCGGCGCCGGCTTCTTCTCGGCCTTCGGCTTCGGCGGGGCCTTCTTCTTCGGCTCCTTGGGCTCCTCGGCCTTCGGGGCGGCCGGCGCCTGGCCCTGCGTCAGGGCCGCCTCCGTCCAGAACGGGCTGAGTCGCTTGATCTTGTACAGGAGTTTGTCCCGGTCGGCCCCGGTCGCGGACTGAAGCTTCGCCTTCAGCTTCCGCATCTTCTCCTTGCGCATGTACCGCCGGTCCAGCTCGATCCGCCGCTCGACCATATCCCGCCTCCCGGTGGGTTCGTAGTTTGATTGACGATGAGTCAAGAGTATCGCTCTTCCCCCGCCGCGACAAGCCAACCCGGGCGGTACTTGTTGGCCGTCTGGGCGGTCCTGACCGTTGCGGGGCTGGGGTTCGTGCTCGGGTTCGGGCACAACGTCCCGTGGGGCGACGAGTGGGAGTTCGTCCCCGCCCTGACCGGGCACGAGCCGGCCGGGCCGTGGCTGTGGGCACAGCACAACGAGCACCGGCTGCCGCTGCCGCGGGCGGTCTACCTCGGGCTGTTCCGGCTGACCGGCGACTTCCGGGCCGGGATGGTGCTGCAAGTCCTGCTCCTCTCCGCGCTGGCGCTGGGGCTGCTGCGCTACCTCGCGGCGGTCCGCGAGCGGCCGGCGTGGTCTGACGTATTCGTGCCGGTCGGGCTTCTGAACTGGGGGCACGTCGAGAACTTCCTGATGGGCTATCAGCTCTGCTTCGCGCTAGTCTGCGTGCTCGCGTGCGGGATGCTCACGGCCGCGCGGTCGATGCGGACCTACCGGGCCGGGCTGCTGGTCGGGGGGCAGTTGTTACTCCTGGAGGCGTGCGGCGGGTCGGGGCTGGCGTTCGTGCCGCCGGTGGTCGTGTGGCTGTTAGCCAGGGCGCGACGGGCCGGCCGGACCCAGTGGAAGAAGGGGGTGGACCTGGTAGTCCTCGCCGCGGCGGCGGTCGGCTACGCGGCGGCGTACCTCGCCGGGTACGAGCGGCCGCCGCACCACCCGCCGGCGAAGCTGGAGAACGCCGGACTGGCGGCGCTGATCGCCGGGCAGTACCTGAGTATGAGCTTCGGGCTGGCGGCGGCGTTCGTGTGGCCGATCGTCGCGGTGGGGGTTATCGGGCTGGCGGGCTGGGCGGCGGTGCGGCTGGTTCAAACTCGTACCTGGGGCGGGCTGGCGGTGCTGGCCGGGGCGCTGGCCCTGGCGGCGATGGTCGGGGTCGGGCGGTCGGGGTTCGGCGACTGGCAGATGGGCTTGTGGTCGCGGTACGGACTGCTGGCGTGGCCGGTGCTGTTTGCGGCGTACCTCGCGTTCCTGGGGGCGACGGACCGGTTCGGCAAGTGGGTGCAGCCGGCGCTGGCGGCGGTCACGGTCGGGTTCCTGCCGTTCAACATCGCGGCCGGCTGGGGCTGGGCGACGAGTCACGACCAGTCGCTGACGGCGTTCACGCAAGACGTGCGGGCCGGCGTGCCGGCCGCGGAGTTGGTCGAGAAGCACCTCACCGGGACGGGCCAGGAGGCGCGGGCGCTGCGCGGCATCCCGATGCTGCGGGCGGCCGGCGTCGGGCCGTTCGGGGCGACGCCATGACCGGCTGGCTGCGGCGACTGTTCCGCCGGCGGCCGGACCCGGTCGTCGCAGCAGAGCAGTTCCGTCGGGAGCGGGACGCGCTGCTGGGGGCGTTCCTGGCGGCGGCGCGGGCGACCGGCAAGCCGCGGGAGTTGACCTGGGAGTCGGTCGAGGCGAACGGGGAACTCCTCCTCGTCGAGGACCGGGCGGGTCAGTTCGTCGCGCTGGTGCCGGTGGTGGTGCGGTTCGAGCCGGTGCCGGGGTCGGAGATGGAGGAGGTGCCGCAGGCCCGCGAGCCGCGGCCGGTGACGGCGCTGTTCACTTACGAGCGCGCGGCGTGGCGGACCGTCGGCCGGGCGGTGTTCAACCTGTCGCCGACGCAGGTGGTGGAGAAGAGCGCGGGCCGGTACGTTCCGGTCAGTCCACGTCCCACATCGCAATAGTCCCCTTCTCGCCGGCCGCGGTGAGTCGCAGCCCGTCGGGGGAGTACGCCAGGGCGAACACCTTGCCGGTCGGCCACTGGTAGCACGCCCGCTCGACTCCCGTCTCCGGGTCCCAGAGGCGGACAGTGCCGTCCCAGCTGCCGGTCGCCAGCGTCCGGCCGTCGGGGCTGTACGCCACGCCGGAGACGGTCCCCTTATGGCCCTTGAGAGCAAGCCGCTCCTGCTTGCGGGTCAGGTCAAAGACCCTGACGCCCCACCCGATCGCGGCCGCGAGCCGGTCGCCATCGGGATGAAACGCCAGGCTCGGACAATTGTGGGAGAGGTGGAAGCGGGTCTGGTCGGGGCTGACGATGTCCCAGACCGTGATCCGGGGGCCGGACTGGCTGCCGCCCCACTCGCTCCAGGCGACGCGCTGATTGTACGGGTGGACGGCGACGGCGCGGACGCCGTGGGGTGAATCGAATCTCGGCTTACGACACTTATCGGCAGCAGTGTCCCATAGCTCTAACTCACCGGGATTTGGTTTCGCTCGCTCCCCGAAGCCGACAACGAGTAATGACTTGCGGAGATACCGTGCCGCAGTCACGGACGATGAAGTGGCCCACAGTTTCGGTGAGTCAGACATCACTTGTCTCACGACGCAACCGAACCCTCCACCGCTCGCCAAGTGGTTTGACTCGGGTTCCCAGTCGAGTGAGTTGACCGGGTCGGGAAACGACGTACCAGGAGTGGTGTATTCCCGATGCTGAAACCCCTCGTCCCACACCCAGACTGCCCCGTAACTTGTCCCACTCGCGAGGTATCGGCCGTCCGGGGAGAACGCCAGGGCGTAGACCGGCGAGGTGTGGCCTTCCAACAACAGCATGGGCGTCGTCCCTGAACTCCGGGGCCGGGTCCGCTATCCTGATTCTACGAGTCGTCCTCATTCGGGTTGCCGC
>DASSAT010000167.1:0-3492 GCA_035699305.1 Fimbriiglobus sp.
CCCGCGCGGGCACGACCGGTCACGGAGTGACCGGACCACACTCCAGCCCTAGTCCTCGTCGGCGCCGAGCGCCGGCAGCGCCGCCAGCTCCTCGACGATCCGGTCGTTGAGCCGAACCCGCACGTCCTGGGCGGCCACCCCCAGCGCGCTGGCAATCGCCCGCTCGCCGGACGACCCGTGGCAGATCACGCAGACGCCGTCCACCCCGAGCAGCGACGCCCCACCGAAGGCGCTGTAGTGCAGCTTGCCGACCAGCGCCTTCACGGCCTGGGCCGCCAGCTCGCGCTCCGCCGATAGCGCCCCGACCACGTCCTGGCAGACCATCTGCATGATGAAGTCGAAGACGCCCTCGGCGTGCTTGAGGACCACGTTGCCGACGAACCCGTCGGTCACGATCACGTCGGCCGCGCCCGTGTGGATGTCCCGCCCCTCGACGTTGCCGATGAACCGGTCCTTCAGCGGGCCGCCGCGGAACAGGGCGTAGGTCTGCTTCACCAGGTCGTGGCCCTTGCCCTGCTCCTCGCCGACGTTGATGAGGCCGATCTTCGGCCGCTCGACGCCGAGCAGGTGTTTCGCCAGCACCGTCCCCATCACCCCGTACTGGAGCAGGTGCGACGGCTTCGGGAAGACGTTCGCGCCCACGTCCAGGATCACGCACCGGCCCTTGGCGGTCGGCATCACCGCCGCGATCCCCGGCTTGTGGACGCCCTTGAGGAACCGCCGGGTGAACAGCCCGCCGGCCACGACCGCCCCGGTGTTGCCGGCGCTGACCAGCCCATCGACCGCCTTGGTGGCGACGAGCTGCCAACAGCGAGTGATCGAACTGTCCGGCTTCTTGCGGAGTGCCTCGGTCGGCTTCTCCTGCATGCCGACCGACTCGGTGCAGTGGAACACCTCCACCCGACCGGCGGGCGCGTTCGCCAGCAGCGGTTCGATCTGGCCCTTGTCGCCGACGAGCACGACCGTCAGGTCCGGGACGGCGGACAGCGCCCTCAGCGCGCCGGCCACGTTCGGCCCCGGCCCGTGGTCCCCGCCCATCGCGTCCAAGGCGACCCGCATCGGCGACTACCCCTCCTTCTCTTCCATGTTGATGACCTCGCGGCCCTGGTAGTGGCCGCAGTTCGGGCAGATGCGGTGCGGCAGGACCGGCTCGTTGCACCGCGGGCAGTATTGCACGCTCTTGGCGGTGACGTGGTGGTGGCTCCGGCGATGACCCTTGCGGGACTTCGAGGTACGCCTCTTGGGAACGGCCATGACGACTGACTCGGGTTCGGACCAGCTTGCGGGGTAAGGCGGTTATGCTAAGACCGCTTCCCAATAGCGTCAAGCAACCCGGCGGCGGGAGGTAGGGGGTCAGATGGTCACTTTTTATGTGGCAATGTGACCATCTGACTTCGCCCTCGCCTCAACCGGCGGGGGGCAGGCGACCAGATTGCCACTTCCTGGAGTGGCAATGTGGCAATCTGATCCCCGTCCGAGCGTCCGAGCCGCGACCGTCAGGGTGCAGACCGCACAACCGCTCCCTGACGGTCGCGGCTCGGATGAGGGCCTCCACCCGTTACAACTCTACACTCCAACCCTCGTATAGTAGCGGTGTCTCTCCGGCCGCCGTCCATTACCGGACAACCTGTCAGCCGGCTCTCGCCCGGAGGTACGGCGTGGATCAACTCTGGGCACCCTGGCGGCTGGCCTACGTCGCCCAGCCGAATAAACCCAGGCCGACGGATGATTGCTTCATCTGCCGCGGGCTGGCGGCGTCCGATGATCGCACGAACCTGATCGCCCAGCGCGGCCTGCTGTCGTGCGTGGTGCTCAACCGCTTCCCGTACAACAACGGGCATTTGCTCATCGCCCCCCTCGCTCACAAGGGACGGCTCGACGAGCTGACGCCGGAGGAACTGCTCGATGTGCAAGAAACGCTGCGCCGGATGGTGGCGGTGTTGGAGCGGATGATGTCGCCGGACGGGTTCAACGTGGGGCTGAACCTGGGCCGTGCCGCCGGGGCCGGGCTGCCGGGGCACCTGCACTGGCACATCGTCCCGCGCTGGGACGGGGACACCAACTTCATGCCGGTCGTCGCCGACGTGAAGGTCATCGTGCAGTCCCTGGACGCCCTGTATGATGCGCTGAGGGAGGAGCTGTCTTAACGGGAGAACGAATCAAGCCCGTCGATTGCAATCGACGGGCTTTACACGCCATGTCCCACCCCCCGCTGTCGCTGGACGACTGGCAGGACCACGAGGACGGGTGGCTCGCCCCGTTCGCCATGCGCAACCGGGCCAGCCGCGGCCGACGGCACCCGGAGCCGGTGCACCCCTTCCGCAGCCCGTTCCAGCGCGACCGCGAACGGATCGTCTACAGCTCCGCCTTCCGCCGCATGACCGGCAAGACCCAGGTCCTCGTCGCGTCCGTCAACGACCACCACCGCACCCGGCTGACGCACACGCTGGAGACCGCCCAGATCGCCCGCACCGTCGCCCGCCGACTGCGGCTCAACGAAGACTTGACGGAAGCCATCGCACTCGCTCACGACATCGGCCACCCGCCGTTTGGACATGCGGGGGAACAGGCACTCGATGAGTGCCTGGCCGCATTCGGAGGCTTCGATCACAACCTATATGGTCTCCGCCGCGTCGATGAATTGGAGGAGCGCTACCCGGAGTTCCCCGGGCTGAACCTGACGTTTGAAATGCGCGAGGCGTTCGTCCGTCATAGTGGCAAGCTCGACGCACCGGAGGCGAAGGAGTTCGTCGGGGTCGGGATGCCGCTCTTGGAGGCGCAGGTGGTCGATGCGGTGGACAGCATCGCCTACGACACGCACGACACCGACGACGCGCTGGGGCTGGGGTTCATCGGCCTGGACGACCTGCGGGAGGTGGAGTTCTGGGACCGGACGGCCTCGCGGGTGCGGGAGGCGCACCCGGGGCTAGCCGGGAACCCGTTTCGGACCGCCGTCGTCCGAGAATTGTTGGCCTGGCAGGCGACCGACTTGCTCGACGAGACGGCCCGGCGGCTGCAAGAATACCGAGTGCGGTCGGTCGAGGACGTGCGGGCCGCGACGGTCGCGCTGGTCGGGCCGGGCGAAGCGGTCGGGCGGATGAAGCGGGCCCTGGAGCAGTTCTTGCAGGAGCGGGTCTACCGGCACCATCGCGTGCTACGGATGACCGCCAACGGCAAGCGAATCCTGCAAGCCCTGTTCGCGGAGTACGTCCAGTCCCCGGAGCTGCTGCCGGAGCAGCACCTACGGCGGTGGGCCGGGTCGGACGGGATGGTCGGCCCGCCGGGCGGTCGGCCGCTGCCGGGCCGCGGGCCGGTGCCAGAGTTGGAGCGGGTCGTCGGGGATTACCTGGCCGGCATGACCGACCGATTCGCCCACCAGGAATACCGGCGACTGTTCGCCCCGACCACGGAACTGTAGGGTGGTAGGGTGGGTCAAGCGAGTCTTCGAGCGCCGACCCACCGGGTTGCAATGGAGTAGGCACACTCCGTGTG
>DASSAT010000168.1:0-6577 GCA_035699305.1 Fimbriiglobus sp.
GTGCGGGCGAACGGGCTGATCTACCTGACCACCGGCCACACCGCCGGGCTGATCGCGGTGAAGGCCGGCCTGACCGGCGACCTGACGAAGACGGGCGTCGCGTGGCGGATGCCGCGGGCGGCCCCGACCCGGCCGTCGCCGTTGGTGCTGGGCGAGTTACTCTTCATGGTCAACGACACCGGCACAGCGTCGTGCCTGGACGCGACGACCGGCCGGGTGGTGTGGAAGGAGTCGCTGGACGGCAAGTTCAGCGCCTCGCCGGTGTTCGCGGGCGGGAACGTCTACTTCACCAGCGAGACGGGCAAGACGTTCGTGGTGGCCGCGGACCGGGAGTTCAAGCTAATCGAGACGAATCGCCTCGACGCCGGCTGCCTGGCCTCCCCGGCGGTGGTGGACGGCGCGATCTTCCTGCGCACGAAGACGCACCTGTACTGCATCGGGAAGTAGGGCGGGTCAAGCCCGCTCTGCGGGCGCCGGCGCCCGACTAGCCGACGTTGGCCGCGATCACGGCGGCCGGGTCGTCGTCTTTGTCGTCACCCCACAGTCCGAACGGGTCGATGCCCACCCATTGCGGGGAAGGTGTCGGCCCGGCCGCGAGCGCCGCGCCGCGGACCCGCCCGCCGGGCGGGACGAGGCCGGCGTCCAGGTGCGCCACCCCCGGCCCGGACCCGACGTAGGTGAACAGCGCCGTATACCCGTCCGGGTCGGCGTCGCTGTCTCGGGTGTCGTCATTGCCCCGGTCCCGGCGGGTGAACCCGACCCCGCCGACCGGCGGGTCGAACCGCACCCGGTATTGCCCGTCCGCCACGTCGGCGAACCGGTACGTCCCGTCCCAGCCGGTCCAGGTCTCGGCCGCCAGTGCGCCGGCGGCCGTGAACAAACGGACCCGCCACCCGGGGACCGGCAACTCGCCCGGGTCGCGGACGCCGTCGCGGTCCTCGTCCACCCACATCTGCCCCGCGACGCCGGCGAGGGCGTCCGGGTAGCCGCCGCCCAGGTCGGGCGCCGCGAAGGAGCCGCCGCCGCTGCTGACCTGCTCAACCTGGATGCCGCAGTCGATCGAGAGGTTCACGGCCCCGGAGACCGGCAGGGAGAACGGCCCGGTCAGCCCGGTAGTCGGGTCGGCGTCGCTGTCGAGGGTGTCGTCCCCGCCCTGGTCCTGCGGGGCGAAGACGTACCGGTAAGCGCCGTCCGGCGGCTTGGTGAACTGCACTTGGTAGATGATCGGGAGCCAGTTGGCGTCCACGAGTTCGACCTTATCGAACCAGTACTGCCCGCCGTAGACGGTGGTGGTGGCGCCGCCGTACCCGCTCGGGGTCGAGAACAGGATGACGTCGAGGCCGTCGTAACCGCCGTAGTTGTTGTTCTGGATGCCGTCCCCGCCGATGTAGTAGTCGTTCCAGACCCAGTTGCCGACCGTGCCGAGCTTGTACTGACCGATATCGACCCAGGTCTCCACCTCGCCGGGGTCGAGGGTGAACGTGTGGGTCCGGCCCGGATGCGGATCGGTCTCGCGGTCGGCGTCGCTGTCGTTGTCGATGTCGTCGGAGCCCGATTGCCCAAAGTCTTTGCGGGTGAACTTCCACCAGTCGGTTGGGTCGGGCTTCCCGGAGACAACGTAGTAGTCACCCGCGGCCAGGTCGTCGAACAGGTAGTCCCCGGAGGAGTCGGTCGTGGTCTCGGCGACGAGTTGGCCGTCGGGGTACGTGGCGGTCACCTGGTAGAGCTGCACCGGGACGTTCGCGAGGCCCGGTTCACCGACCATGAGGCCGTCGAGGTTCGTGTCGTCCCACACCCGAGCGTTAACTTTGGTGGCGGTTTGATAGATAGCAACATCGTTATGGGCGTTAGGGTTAGGCGCGCGAGTGGCTTTATAGGTAATCACATGGTTGCGGCCACGCATCAAGAAAACATCTCCTTCAGGATAGGCCAAGAAATGACCCGAGGTCTCGAAGTTGCTTTCATTAATGATGATGTCGTAAGGAAACTCACTCACAGGGAGAGGGTCTGGCGTACCAGGAGCGGGAATCATGGACAGTACGCCCTTAAGGTGCGCCCATCCGCTTTCAATGTAGATTTTGCTGCACTTGGAGGGGGCACCGTAATAGATTCTAACGGCGCCCCAATCCGAAAAGATCTCAAACGACTTCGTGATAGTGATCCCACCGTCCGTCTGTCCCTCATTGCCAGGCTGGATGACTGGCCCGAGTATATCGTCACCCTGCTTACCCAAGACAAGGTTGCCGTCGATAACACCGTTACCTCTGATGTTACCGTTGTAGATGCTGAGCAGATCGTCGGTGCCGTTCGCAACCCTTGCCGTGCCGTGATTAAGTTCAAAGTTGCCGCTGAACTGTTCTGCCTTCTTTTCAAACAACGCGGTCGTCCCGGACTCCACGCGAACGGTCCCGCCGCTGTTCTCAAAGCGGGCATTGACCGTGGCCGTGCCTGTTGCCGTGAATCTGAGCAACCCTTCATTTTTGAGCCACCCGTCGCCGCCCTTGAGTACAAAGCCAGTCTTGGCCTCAAGCGTCGCGCCACCTCGGTTCGTGATGTAAACGTCTCCGACCGCACCAACAATATCCGCTCGAATCATGCCCGAGGCCGTAAGCGTGCCATAGTTATCCACGCTCGCGTTGTGCATCACCGCGCTGCCAATGCTCCCGGTCACGTTTTGATTGCTCGAACTGCCGAGCGTGATATCGACTCGCCTTATCTCCCCAGCGGTCAGCTCAAAAGTGCCCTTGTCTTCCGTAATCAGCAGTTTGGCGTGTGGCTGCGCGTTGGAGCCCTCAAGCGTATCCAGGTTCCCGCCCGCCATTTTGAAGCTGCTAGTGACAGAGAGAGAGGTAAGTGTGGATAACTTAACTGTGCCGCTGTAGCCCGCCTGGATCTCAATAGCGCCGACCGCCTCGGCGTTCACCAAGCAGTCCATGACACTTGTATTGCTGAAAATCGCCTTGTCATTCACCCCCGGAAATCCGGTATTCGGCAGCCAATTGTTGGTGTCCTTCCACCAGTCCGCGTTATCATTACCATTCCAGATGTAATCCGCCGCCGGCACGCACCGGTCTTCGAGTTGCTCACCGTGGAGCAGCGTCGGCCGTCCAAGCCGTCGCGTTCGCTGGCGAAAAGGTGTTTCATGCCGGGTTGCGCGACCGTGGCTGAGCCAACGGAGTAACATGAGCCGACCTCCTTGGGGTTAATGGTTCGTCGTCACCGTGAAACCGGTACGTTCACTTCTCGATCACTACCAGGGTCTCGTATGCCTGCTTCTGCATGATCTCGTCCAAGTGATTCTCCATCCACCTCTCCAACCGCTTGGCCGCGTGGGCAGCCGCCGGGCCGATGGCCTTCAAGGCGTGCAGAATCTGGGATTGCTCCGCATGTAATGGCCTAATCACGTTCGCCTCGTAGTCGAACCACGGACCGAAATGGATGCCGAGAGACTGGATCATCCACGGCCTCTTGCGGAGAGGGGCGAAGCTGAGTTGCTCCCACTCGACGGTCGTCTTTTCGAGACGATCAATCAGCACGGGAACGGCGGGCGCGGCCCGAGGCCCCATGCTAGTGAGCGCAGCGATAGCCGCAAGGCGTATATCAACCGACGTCTTGGGGTGTTCCAAGAAATCGACCAAGTCGGGGATGGCCCACCGGGCGGCGGCACCCATTCCGATCAACCGTCGGATGGCGCTCTCTCGGACCGACGCGGGCCGTTGTTTGTCGTTGAACACGGCGCGGAACACCTTCACGGCCTCTTCGGAGAGCGTGGGGTCGCCGTTGGCCACCTGCGCCAGTGCCGTACAAAGGTAGAAGGTGAAGTTCGTATCTCGGTGCTTCTCCGTTGCCTTGACGAGGGCACCGAAAGCGGGTTTGGCCTTCGCCCCGAAGGCCGTCAAGACCCCCGCAGCGCTGACGGCCGGGCAGCTCCCGTCCCACCGTCCCTCGCAGGGTTGGACCCAGTCGTCCAGGGCCGCGACCGCTAACTTAACAACTTCGTCTATAACCGCCGGCGGAGCACCCCTGATGCCATGCAAGGCCCAGACAGCCTGGCTACGGACGAGTGGGCTTTCGTCCTTCATGCCACGGCGGATTGCCGTCAGGAGTTCGTTCCGATCCACCCGCACGTTTTGATCGAGGGCTGCGGACCCCCATACCCAGTACCCGGCGGCCCGAACCCGTGAGCTAGTGTGACGAGTGCTCTGCTTAGCCACTTTCACCCGGCCGGAGCCGGTCGCCTGCACGGCATCCCACAGTGCCCCCTTGAGCATGTGAGCCCGGCTACCTTGGACGTAGACGGGTTCCGGTCTGTCAAGTTCGTCACCTAGCGCCTCAATGAGTTGGGGAAGCACTTCAAGGGACTTGTCCTTGTAGTGCTTCTGGATTGCCTCCACCGCTAAGAGTCGCTTGTCCCGGTCCGGGTCGCGGAGATCTTTCGCCATCTCCGCGAGCGGCTTCGGCGGCCCCTTCTTCCCGGCCAGCGGGTCGGCACATATGCCGTGCGCGGTCAGCAGCACGACGCATCCCAGCGCGAGCGGAAACGCCAGGGCGATTCCCAGTAGCCGGATGCGCGGCATCTCTGGTCCTCCAAGCCACCACCGAATTCGCCCGTCTATGGATATAAACGGCGGTATCTGTCGCGTTTTTATCGATAATCCGAATGGACTGCTTGTTGCGGATGCAACCGTAATCTCTGCCACGGTTTGCGATGGAAGAACAGGCCGGGGAATAATCCGCTATCCCTCCGGCACACCAGTTGTTTGCAAGTTCCACGTCCCCGACGACGATGGGTGTCGAAGACCCGACCCGGCCCGCAATGTCAGCGCGACCTCCAGCCCCAGCGGCACCGGCGTGAAGCCCACCCGTCAGGGCCAGCGGGCCGATCATCGTCATGACTCACCCCGGTCATCGTGCCACCAAACGCGGACCAGTAGGTCGAAGGGCGGAACGGGGCCGGCCGGTCCGGTTGCCCTTGACGGCGGCGCACCCGATCTGTCACAACTCCCGGTGCGAGGCTGCGCATCTGCCCCCCCGGGACATCGCACATGGCCACGGACTCGGCCCACCGCCACTACTGGCAACTGCCCACCTTCGCCCTGGGGGTCGCGGCCGCTGTCGCCGCTGTCGCCGCCTTCCCGCCGCAGCCGCCAAGCCCCGCCGACCGGCTGACCAGCCAGCTCGACGACCTGCGCCACGCCCTCGACCGCCGACCGCCGGACCTCCGGGCCGTCGAAGCCCTCCTGCCGCACGCCGACGCCGCCGCCGAGCAGGTGCCCTACGCCGCCCCGCTGGCCCACTACCTCGCCGGGTCCGGCCACCTCGCCCTGGCCGAGGCCAACCCCGCCGACGCCGACCACTGGGCCGCCGCGGCCGCCCTGCTGGGCCGCGTCGAGCCGGACCAACTCGCGGACCCGAACGACCGGAAACGGCTCGCGTACCGCAAGGCCAAGGCGCTCGCTGCCGTCGGGGCCGGCGACCCGGCTGAACTGCTCCCCGCGCTGCTCGACCTACCGCCGGGCGAAGACCCCGACGGCGAGCGCCGCCGGCTGATCGCCGACGTCGCCCTCCGCGCTACACCGCCGGACCTGACGCGCGCCCGCGAGGAGTTGGCCTCCTACCTGACCGGCCCGGCCCGCGCGCCCGCCCCCGTCCTGGCCCGCTACCGGCTCAAGCTCGGCGACGTCCTCCTGGTCCTCAACAAGCCGGACGAGGCCCGCAAGTGGCTGCGCGACATCGACACCACGGCACCGGCCGACGTGCAGGCCCAGTCCCAGGCCCAACTCGCCCGGCTGGCCGCGGCCGAGAACAACTGGACTGAGGCGGTCAAGCTCTACGAGGCCGCCCTGTCTGCTCAGGGGCTGCCGGCCGACCAGCGCGGCGTCGCACATTATCAGGCCGGCCTCGCCTATGCCCGGCTGAACAACCCGGCCGCCGCCGTTCCGCACTTCGAGGCGGCGACCCAGGGGCCAGGCCCGGTCGCCGTTGCCGCGGCGGTCCGGCTCGCCGAACTGCTGCTCCGCGACCCCGCCCTCCGAGGCCAGCGCGCCCGGGCGGTCGATCGGCTCGAAGCGGCGGTCCGGCAGGCCGGGTCTCAGTTCCGAAACCAGTACCTCACCCTCGACGAGGTGCGGGCGGCGTTCGAGGAGGCGATCACCGTCTGCGTCCGCGAGGGCGAGTTCGGCCCGGCGGTCCGGGCCGCGACCGCCTACGCCCCGGTGGCTGCCGGCGGCCGCGACAAGGAGCGCCGCGCCGAGGCGCAGTTCGCCTGGGCGCAAGCGCTCCAGAAGGCACCCGCGGCCGGCGACCCGCCCGACAGGCATTTCCGCGCCGCCGCCGAGGACTATTCGCAGCTGGCCGCCACCTACCCGACCGCGGCCGGCAAGGCGGACCTGCTCCACAAGGCCGCCGCGTGCTTCCGGCAAGCCGGCGACGTGGCCGCCGCCGGGGCGGTCATCGACCGGCTCACCACCATGCCCGGGCTGACCGAGGACGTGGTCGCCGCCGCCTGGCTGGAGAAGGGCGAGGCGCTGCTGGCCAGCGACCGGTTCGCCGAGGCGACCAAGGCGCTGCAGAAGGC
>DASSAT010000169.1:0-9015 GCA_035699305.1 Fimbriiglobus sp.
ATGGTGGGCCTCGAAGACTCGGCCCACCCTCCAAGACTGGTCACGGCTAACGCGACGACGGTCGCCCTCAAGCCCACCCGTCCGCACGGGTGGGCTGGCTCGTTCCCAACGGGCCTTTACGTTGGCCCCTCCGGTCCGTCACAATCCCTTCATGGCAAACGTCGAGACCGTCCTCGGCCCTGGCGGGCTGGTGGCGAAGCGCTACCCCGGGTTCGAGACCCGGCCGCAGCAACTTCAGATGGCCGCGGCCGTCGGGAAGGCGCTCGACCGGGGCGAGAAGCTGCTAGTCGAGGCCGGCACCGGGGTCGGCAAATCATTTGCATACCTGGTGCCGGCGATCCAGGCCGTTGCGAGTCGCAAGGACTTCCGGGTTGTCGTCTCGACGCACACCATCGGGTTGCAGGAACAACTTGTCACCAAGGACATCCCGTTCCTCCAGTCGGCGATGTCTGAGGAGTTCCGGCCGGCACTGGTGAAGGGGCGGGGCAACTACGTCAGCTTTCGCCGGCTGCGCGGTGCCCAGCAGCGGATGGGGTCGCTGCTGACGGACCCGCTCGCGGCGCAGCAACTCGTGCAGATCGGCCGGTGGTCGCGGCAGACAACCGACGGCAGCCGCGGCGACCTGAGCTTCCAGCCTTTGCCGGCGGTCTGGGACCTGGTCCAGTCGGAGAGCGGCAATTGCCTGGGCCGGCAGTGCCCGGACCACGGCGCCTGCTACTACTTCAAGGCGAAACGGTCGGCGTTCGCGGCGAACTTGCTAGTCGTCAACCACGCCCTGTTCTTCAGCGACCTGGCCCTGCGGAGGGTCGGGGCCGGGCTGCTGCCGGACTACCACGCGGTCGTCTTCGACGAGGCGCACACCCTGGAGGACGTGGCCGCCGACCACCTCGGGCTGTCGGTGTCGCAGGGCGGGGTCGAGTACCTGCTGAATCAGATTCTCGCGCCGCGGTCGCACAAGGGGGTACTCGCCACCCACGGTGACGCCGAGAGCTTCGCCCGGGTGGAAGCAGTTCGGCAGGCGGCCGAGCGGTTCTTCCTGGCGGTCCACTCGTGGCACGCCAGCCAACCGCGCGGCACCGGCCGGGTGCGCCAGCCCAACATCGTGCCGGACGTGCTGTCCGAAGAACTCGTCAAGCTGGCGGCCGTCCTGAACACGATCGCCGGCAAGCTCAAGAGCGACGAGGAGAAGATCGAGCTGACCAGCCGGGCCGACCGGCTGACGGCGCTGGCGCTGGCCCTCAAGCAATGGCTCGCCCAGGAACTCCCCGGGCAGGTGTACTGGGTCGAAGTGCGGCCGGGGCGGATGCCGCGGGTGGCGCTGGCCAGCGCCCCGATCGAGGTCGGCCCGGTCCTCCGCGAACAGCTTTACGACAAGGTGCCGGCGGTGATCCTGACCAGCGCCACCCTGAGCGCTGGCGGGGAAGGGGGGTTCGGCCACTTCAAGAAGCGGCTCGGCCTGGACGACGCGACAGCGAAGCAACTCGGCAGCCCGTTCGACTTCCAGGAGCAGGCCGAGTTGCACCTGTTCCGGTCGATGCCGGACCCATCGGGGCGATCAGGGGAGTATGAAGAAGCGGTGCTGGAGAAGTTGCCGGAGTACGTCCAGCGGACCGAGGGCCGGGCGTTCGTGCTGTTCACCAGCTACCAGTTCCTCAACCGGGCCGCCGACCGTCTACGGCCGTGGTTTGCCAAGCACGGGTACACTCTGTTCGTCCAGGGGGACGGCCAACCGGCGGCGAAGATGCTCACGGCGTTTCGCACGGCCCCGAAGGCGGTGCTGTTCGGGGTGGACAGCTTCTGGCAGGGGGTGGACGTCCGCGGCGAGGCGCTGTCGAACGTGGTCATCACCAAGCTGCCGTTCGCGGTGCCGGACCGGCCGCTGACTGAGGCGCGGCTAGAGGCGATCGAGGCGGCCGGCGGGAATGCCTTCCTGGACTACCAGGTGCCGCAGGCGGCGCTCAAGCTGAAGCAGGGGTTCGGCCGGCTGATCCGCACTGCCACTGATAAGGGAATCGTGGTATTGTTCGACCCGCGGGTGCTGACGAAGCCATACGGCAGGCTGTTCCTGGAGGCTCTGCCCGAGTGCCGGCGATTCGTGGACGGCGGGGAAGTCGATACGGGAACGAAGCAACGGAAGCGAGTGAAGTCATGACGACGTCCGGCCGCTTGACCGTCAAGATACCGGCCAGGATTCGAGCGCTTCGCTGTCGGGTGCGGGCACACGCGAACCGAACCACGGCTCGGGTTCTAATCCGAAGGCTGGCGACCGCACTTCGGCCGCTACATCGACCACTAATTGGCCCTCTCGTGTGTGCTCCATGCACCGCAGGGCAACTGGCCTCCCCTGCATTCCTCAGGTGGACCCAGGAACTCAGGGAGCCGTTCCAGCTTCATCGGAAACTCTGGGAGTGGACTTACGTCACCCAGGCACTCGACGAGCGTGGTTTGCTCGGGCCTGGACGACGGGGGCTTGGATTCGCGGTAGGAACCGAGCCGTTGTCGGCTCTGTTTGCTGCCCGCGGGTGCGAGGTGCTGGCCACCGACCTCCACCCGGCGGCGACGACCGGCGACCGGGCGGTCTGGCGGGAGACCGGCCAGCACGCCGCCAACCGGGAGTTGCTGAACGCTCGGTGCGTCTGCCCGCCGGGGGCGTTCGCCGAGCGGGTCCGCCTTCGCTACCTGGACATGACCGACGTGCCCGACGACCTGACCGGGTTCGATTTCGTCTGGTCGGCGTGCGCGCTAGAACACCTCGGCTCACTGGAGGCCGGGATGCGGTTCGTCGAGCGATCGCTCCGCTGCCTCAAGCCCGGCGGAGTGGCGGTCCACACGACCGAGTTCAACGTCCTGTCCGATCATGCGACCGTCGAGGACGGGCCCGCAGTGATCTATCGTCGCCGGGACATCGAGGAGTTGGCCGGCCGGGTGGCCGCCCTCGGCTGCCGGATGGCTGACCGCGATTACTTCGCCGGTGACACTCCCGCCGACTGGCGACCGGACTACTACCCCTACGGCTCGCGCCCTCACGTAAAAGTCTACCTCTTTGGGTTCGTCGCCACCTCCTTCGGGCTGATCATCGAGAAGCCGATCGACGCGCCGGCCAATGGGCGAGGAATCTGACTCCGAGCGGCAAGCACGCCAGGAGGAGGAGCGCTCCGAGTACGCGGGCCGTCAGCACGTCCGCCGGGGACTCGATCTGGCTCAGTTCCGTCCCGGCGTTCACGTACACGAACGTCGCCGGCAGCATCCCGACCCAGGACACGAGGGCGTAGGTGCGGGTGCGGATCGGGGTCAGCCCCATGCCGAGGTTGAGCAGCCAGAACGGCACCGCCGGGATCAGCCGCAGGGTGAACAGATAGTACGCCCCGCCCCGCTCAACTCCGCGGTTGATGGCATCCAGCCGTCGGCCGAACCGTTGCCGGACCCACTCACGGAAGACGTACCGGCTGCCGAGCATCGCCACCGTCGCGCCGATCATGGCGGCGACGCTGACCACCGCGGTCCCGACCCACCGGCCGAAGAGCGCCCCGCCGAGGAGGGTCAGCCAGACTGCGACCGGCAGCGACAGGCTCGTCACGAGGACGTAGACGAGGAAGAAGACCAGGATAGCGGCGGTGATGTTCGCGTCGGCGGTGTCTTGGAGGTCGGTCAGGTTGGCGCGGAGCCAGGCCCAGGAATACCGCTGGCTTAACCCGGAGAGGTAGAACCCGGCGATAAGGCCGACCGCGAGCAGGACCACCGCCAGGCGCACGACCCAGCTCCGGCCATCGCGTCGGGTCGGATGGGTGTGGGACATCGACGGGTCAGCAACCTGGACGGGAGCAAGCGCGGACGCATCATCGGCGTTGTTACGTTAGCTGGAAGGAGTTGGATCGTCGAACCAGTTGACCCGCGTCGCGCCCGAACCGCGGCCCGGAGGCGGGTTGTGCCGATCGCGGCCGTCACGCCTCTGTCACCTACAACGAATTGTCCTTGTGGGCGGTCGGGGCGGCCGCAACAATTTCTATGGCCCGGCCCACCCCGGCGTTGCGCCCGGACACGGAAGAACTCCCATGCGCCGTACCGCTTGCCGACTCGCCCTCGCCGCCTTCCTGTCGTTCGCCGCGGCCGGGTTGGCCGTCTCGCAGCCCGTCCCGGCCGTCGCCCCGCAGGCTCCTCCTGCCAAAGACGACAGCCCCAAGCCGGACGGCTACCAGTCGTTCACCTTCCCGGTCGAGCGGGACGCCAGCCAGAGGCTGGAGGCGGTGATCGACTACATGCAGAAGAAGTCCGTTCCGTGGGACATCGTCTGCAGCACCGCCCAGCACCTCCTCGACTCCAAGAGTGACTCGTTCTACCCGGTCAAGGACCCCAAGACCGGCCAGGAGACCGGCGCCCGGGTCAGCGTCAAAGCGAAGATCAACGACGTGATCGGCGAGTTGCCCAAAGAGGGCCGGCAGTTCTACGAGCTGACCTACGGCCCGACCGCCGACGCCGCCCTCAAGCAGGCGGTGCAGAACGGCTACGACCGGGCCGCCCTCGCCGACATCTCCCAGCGGTACTTCCACACCCGCGCCGGCGCCCAGGCGACGCTGCTCCTGGCCGGCACTGACCTCAGCGTCGGCAACTACCCCGAGGCAGCCTACGGCTTCCAGCGGCTACTCGCCCGGCCGGAGACCGATGAGTTTCTCACGTCCCGGGTGCTGTTCAAGGCGGCGGTCGCGTTCAAGCGGTCCGGCGACCCCAGGCAGGCCGAGGCCGTCCCCCAGCTGATGGACCGTCTGGCCAAGAAGTTCCCCCGCGACGGGCTGTCCATCGGCACCCGCACGTACTCTCTCGACGACCTCAAGCAGCAACTCGACAGGCCGGCCGAGCAACTCGGCCGGGTCGGCGACGGGTTGGTGACGATGCGGCTGGGGAACGCCTCGCACACCGCGGTGAGCGCCGGCGGCACCCCGTTCCTCGACCCGACCTTCACGGTGCCGATGCTCTTCCGCACCGACGGCCCCGACAAGGAGGGCAAGGACTGGGTCGAGCAGAACCTCCAGGCGGCGATGAAGTACCTCGACCGAGCCAAGGCCCAGGTCGCCATCCCGGGGTTCTTCCCGGTCACCGCCCCGGGCCTGATCCTGTACCGCGCCTACGACGGCGTCTACGCGGTCGTCACCCGTGACGGATACCTCGCTTACAAGGGGACGCCGTTCGAAAAGGTCTGCCGGGCCGGCGAGCTGCTGTGGATGTCCGAGGACCGCGGCGGCCTCCAGACGCTTATGAAGAGCGACGCGCAGCCGACGGTCAAGAATTGGTGGGGCTTCTGGTCGATGCGGATGCCGAGCATCCTGTTCGAGAACGCCCAGGCCGGCTCGCTCAGCCACGACGGCAAGCTCGTGTACTTTGTGGACGACCTGGCGATCCCGCCGCCGCCTCAGGTGTTCAACCCGAACATGGGGTTCCCGGGCGGCCAGATGGGCGGGCTGCCGCCCGGCGGGGCCGGGGTCCGCGGCATGACCGAGTACAACCGGCTGGTGGCCCTGGACATCGACACCGGCAAGGTCGAGTGGGACCTCGGCGGGCTGGGGTCGGCGGCCCTCCCCGAGGAGGAGGAGCAGAAGACCGCCGACGCCAAGCTGTTGACTGAGAACGCCTACTTCCTCGGCCCGCCGCTGCCAGTCAACGGCAAGCTGTACGTCCTGTACGAGCGGAACAACCAGGTCCGGCTGGCCTGCCTCGACTCGAACAAGCTGGTGCCGACCGCCAGCGGGCCGGGCCGCGTCCCCGAACTGGTCTGGAGCCAGAACCTCGGGGCGCCGAACACCCGGCTCAACCAGGACTCCAACCGCCGCGTCCAGCCGTGCTACCTCGCCTACGCCGACGGCGTCGTCGTCTGCCCGACCAACTGCGGCGCGGTGGTGGCGGTAGACGTCAACGCTCGCAGCCTACTGTGGGCACGGTACTACGGCACCGACGAGGAGCCGCCGCCGCTGCCCGGCGTGGGCGTCCGGGGCATCCGCCGCGGTGGCTTCCGGCAGGCCGTCGTGCCGACCGGCGGGCCGCTGCCCAACGACCGGTGGCGGGCGGCTGCCCCAATCATCACCCAGGGCAAGGTCGTCTTCACCGCCCACGACTCCGAGCACATCCAGTGCATCGACCTGCGGACCGGCCACCTGCTCTGGTCGGACGACCGCAAGAAGGACGATCTGTACGTCGGCGGGGTGATCGACGGCAAGGTGCTGGTGGTCGGCAAGGAGGCGGCCCGGGCGTATACCCTGGCGGGCGACAAGGGCCAGCCGAAGCTGGCCTGGAAGAACCTCAAGATCGGCACCCCGTCCGGCCACGGGGTCGCGTCCCGGGAGGGGCTGTACTACGTCCCGGTGGTTGGCAACCCGGACAAGAAGGACTCGACCGAGCCGCAGGTGTTCGCCATCGACGTGGCCGCCGGGCAGGTCCGGTCGAAGACCGCCTTCCGTCGCAAGGCCGGCGACGCCGCCGAGGGCGGCGACCCCCGGCTGGCACTGGGCAACCTGGTCTTCCACGAGGGGATGCTGTTCTCCCAGTCCGCGGTCGAGGTCAGCGCCTTCCCGCTCATCGAGCTCAAGAGGCAGGAGATGGCCCGCCGGCTCAAGGAGAACCCGCGCGACCCGGTCGGGCTGGCCGAGCGCGGCGTCCTGTCGCTGGACAACGGCGACGTCCGGGAGGCGATCGCCGACTTCAAGGCGGCCCAGAAGTACGATCCGCCGGAGGCGGTCCGCCGGCTGGTCCGGGAGAAGCTGCACGTCGCCATCACCGACCTGCTCCGCAACAAGTTCGAGGACGGCGAGCAGTACCTCCCGGAGTACGAGGCGCTCTGCGAGGTGCCGGTGGACCCAGACGCCGACCCGTCCACCAAGGCCCGGGCGCTGGACGAGACGCTCCGCCGCAAGGGGCTGTACCTGACGCTGCTGGCCAAGGGCCGCGAGAAGCAGGGCCGGCTGCTGGAGGCGTTTGACGCCTACCGGGCGTTCGCCTCGTTGGGCGGTAACAAGCAACTGGTGGAGGTGTACGACGAGCCAAACGGCAAGACCCGGCCGGACGTCTGGGCACGCGGCCGGATCGACGCCATGATCCGCCACGCCAAGGACCCGGCCGTCCGCAAGCCGCTCGAAGACCGGGTACGCCGCGACTGGGAGGGGCTGAAGGCCAGCACCGACATCCCGAAGCTGCGCGAGTTCGTGCAGGTGTTCGGCCCATACTTCCCGGCCGGCCGGGACGCGCAGCTGTTGCTGGCGGAGAAGTTACTCCAGACCAATAGTGACGAGGACGCCCGGGAGGCGCAGACCCAGCTCATGCGGCTGTGGGCGACCGCCGACGACCCGGTGTACGCGGCCAAGGCGGTCGAGGCGCTGGCGCGGCTGATGACCCGCCGGGGGATGCTGGAGGACGCGGTCGGCCTCTACTCCCAACTCGGCACCAAGTACGCCGACGTGGTCGTCCGCGACGGCAAGACCGGGGCGGACATCTACGGCGAGCTGATTACCGACAAGCGGCTTCTGCCGTACCTGGAGCCGGGCGCCACGGCGCCGATGGGCAAGTATAAGGTGGACCCGCAGACCAGCCAGACCAACCGGCCGTTCGTCCAGTCGTTCGCCATCGAGCCGGAGGGCGAGCTGATGCCGTTCCTCCGCCGGCTCCAGCTGACCATGCAGCTCAGTCCGACCGGCGACGGATCGTGGACGCTATTGGCCGCCGACCGGGCCACCGGCGAGAAGCGGTGCGAGTTCAGCGGCCTCAGTGGCGTCCAGAACAACATGGGGTTCCAGCAGGGGGCGCCGAAGTACAGGGTCGCCCAGGCCAACGGCCACCTGCTGATGGTCAACGCGGGCCAGTGGGCGTACTGCTTCGACCTGGCCGAGAAGCGCGAGCTGTGGCGGTACAACCTGCTCGGCAACGCCATTCTGCCGACCAACAACCCACCGCGGATGGAGCAGGACAAGGATGGCGACCTGCTGTTCCACTACGAGGACGGGTGGACGTTGCGCTTGGGCCGGTCGTCGGTGTTGGAGCCGACCTACGCCTGCCTGGTGACGCGGGACGGCTTGGTCGCGGTGGACCCGTCCAACGGCCAGAAGCTGTGGGTGCGGACCGACATCTCCCCGAAGGTGAAGGTGTTCGGCGACGCCCGGCACGTATTTCTGGTCGAGGGGACCCGGTCGAAGGTGCTGCGGGCGGTGGACGGCACCCCGGTCGAGAGGGTCGCGGACTTCGCGGCCGTGGTCAACAGCCCGCACCGGATCGCGATCCTTGGCCGGCACGTCCTGCTGTGCGAGGGCGACAAGGGCCGGACGCTGCGGCTCTACGACCCGCTCACCGGCAAAGACGTGTGGAAGAAGGCGTACCCCGCCCCCGGGAGCGTCCTCCTCAAGACGACCGACCCGGAGTCGACGGGGGTGCTCGCCCCGGACGGCACGTTCGAGGTGCTGGCGACGCGGACCGGTCAGTCGCTCTTCAAGGGGGCGGTGGACCCGGGCCGGGTCGATGACCACATGCAGACCGCCGCCGGCGTGATGGCGGTGACGGAGCCGCTGCTGCTGGCCGACGCCGACCGGTACTACCTGTTCCTCAACCGCCCGCCGGAGCCGGGCGCCGGCCCGGTGGTCTATGGGTACACGATGATCCGGTCGGAGCCGGTCAACGGGGTGGCCTACGCCTTCGACAAGGCCACCGGCAAGCGGCTCTGGTTCCACCCGGTCTTCCGCAACCAGTTGGTGCTGTTGGACCGGTTCGACGAGCTGCCGTGCATCGTCGCCGCCGCCCAGGTGCGGGACAAGGACACCGGGTTGCAACAGTACCGGGTGGTGGTGCTGGACAAGCAGTCCGGCAAGCTGCGGTACAACAAGGGGCACGACCAGAACGGGTTCTTCATGACCGTGACGCCGGACCCGAAGACCCGGGCGGTCGAGTTCTTCCGCTACAACCTGCGGCTGCGGATCGTCCCCGACGACGGGGCGACGGCCAGCCGATGACCGGGAATGTAGTCCGCTCGCTCCGCGAGCGGTCTTC
>DASSAT010000170.1:0-3445 GCA_035699305.1 Fimbriiglobus sp.
GGGCGTCCACCAGCAGCCCCGCGAACGGGTTCCAGTGGCGGACCGGGGTCCGGCCGCCGCCCCGGCACCGCCCCCGCAGCGCCCCGTCGGCCGCCGACCATTCGGGTTCGGTGATGATCGCCGGGAAGTAGTTCGGGACCGGCTCGCCGTCCGGCTTGCGGTCGCGCCCCCCCTTCGGCTGGTACTCGCCGAGGACTGCGCGACAGCGGAGAATCTTGTGGACCGTGGACGGGTTCCAATTCGCCGACGGTCCGAGGGTCGGCACCCGCTCGGCGTTGAGCGTCCTGCACACCTGCACAATGGACCACCCGTCGGCCGCCAGCTTGAACAGGCGGCGGACTACGGCCACCCGCACGGGGACCGCGACGATCTTCCCGTTCTTGAGTTCCAGCCAGGACGGGACGCTCGGCGTCACCGGCACCCCCTCCGCGGCCCTCCGCTTCTTCTCCCGCCACGCCCGCCCGATCCGCTCCGACTTAACCCGGCTCTCGCTATGCCCGCGCGACAGCTCCATGATCGCCATCATGAGTTGCATCGGCTCGACGTCCTCATCGTAGACCGCCTCAACGGGCATGAGCTGAACGACCCGGATCCCGGCCTCGATCAGGTTGAGCAGCAGCGTCAGCGCCGGCCGGATGTGCTCGCGGCTGAGCCGGTCCAGGTTCTCGACAATGAGGTGGGAGCCGCGGGGGACGCGGCCTGCCTCGACGGCCTTGAGGAACGCGGCCAAAGCGTGACGGTCCGGGTTCTTCCGGTGGGCACCGGTGAAACCGCTCACCCCCTTGTCCGCGAGGTCCAGCGACTCGTCCAGTTGCACCCCGTTCCGTCGGCACCAGTCGTCCCGGAGTTCAGCCTGGCGGCGTAGCGAATCGCCCCGGGCCTGTTCGGGCCGGGAGAAGCGCATATAGGAGTACGCAACCGGCTTGGGTTTGGGCTTCACGGGCGGACCCTCCGCGTCGGTGGCAGATCACCACAGACAGTTTACCCGACTCGGGGGTATACCGTCTACCACATTCTCACGCGGCGGGTGCCTGGTGTCGATCGCCATCGGGTTCATCGGCGCATTGCTCGGGGTGTGGCTCCAGAGGCTGACCGGCGCCCCGGAGTTGCTGGTCCTCGTTTTCGACGCGACGCGGTTCCCGGTCGTCTGGTCGCTGATCGGAGCGGTCCTGTTCGTCGCTGTTGTCGGGTTCTTCACCTCCCGCCGGCCGCGGCGGTACTGACCGGCTTAACCGGTGGGCGCTTGACAACGGCCGCGGGATGGGAAAAGCTCCATCCTATCCACCCGACCCCTCCCGCCGGGCGACGCCGAGTGTTCTCCGACCGCACCCTCTCGACCGGCCCGGTCCGCCTGAGCGTCCTCGACGGGCCGAAGCACGGGCCGCCGCTGTGGCTGCTGCACGGAGTCGCCCGTCGCGGGACGGACTTCACCCCGCTGCTGCCGGCCCTGTCCGCCCGGTGGTCGCTCCGCGCGCCGGACCAGCGCGGGCACGGCCGGTCCGAGCGCGCCCCCGGCCGCTACCTCGTCACCGACTACGTCGCCGACCTGGTCGCCCTCCTCCGCCGCGGCACCGAACCCGCCGTCCTCGTCGGCCACTCGCTCGGGGCGCTGGCCGCCCTCGGGGCCGCGTCCCTGGCCCCGCTGGCGGTGCGGGCCGTCGTGCTGCTCGACCCGCCGTCCGGCCCGTTCCTGGCCCGCGCCGACGAGACGATCTACCGCGACCTGTGGACCGGGATGCAGAAGCTGGCCGGCGGCGGCCGACCGCTTAATACCACGGCCCGACAACTCGCCGAACTGCCACTCCCGGGACCGTCCCCGGGCGCGACGGTGAAGCTTGGCGACCTCCGCGACGCCACAGCGATCCGCTACATGGCCCGCTGTCTGCACGACCTCGACCCGGACGTACTCGGCCCGCCGCTGGACGGCTCCTGGCTGACCGGCTTCGACCCGATCGCATCGGCCCTAGTGGTCCGATGCCCGGCCCTGCTTCTCGTCGCCGACCCGGCGTGCGGCGGGATGCTCCCGCCGGCCGACGCCGACGCCCTGGCCGCAGCACTGCCCGACTGCTGCCGGGTGTCGCTGCCCGGGGTCGGCCACGCGGTCCACTGGCTTGCCCCCGAGGCCACGCTCCGCCCGCTGCAGGCGTTCCTCACCTCCCTGTGACCGATCCGCCGTTGGCCGTACCATGACATCACGATGCCGTCCGAGAAGGCGCTGGCCCTGGTGGTCCGCGGCACCGACTGGTCCGAGACCAGCCGGATCGCTACCCTTTGGACCCGGGAGTTCGGCAAGGTGCGCGCCCTGGCGAAGGGGGGTCGGCGGCTGAAGTCGAGCTTCGAGGTCGCCTTCGACCTGCTCACCGTCTGCCACATCGTCGTCATCCGCAAACACACCGGCGGGCTGGACCTGCTGACCGAGGCCCAGGTTGCCGAGCGGTTCCCCCACCTGCGGACCGACCTGCAAGCCCTCTACGCCGGCTACTACGTCGCCGAACTGCTGGCCGACGGCACCCAGGACTACGACCCCCACCCCGCCCTGTTCGACGCCGCGCTGGACACGCTGCGGGGGCTGGCTGCCCCGTCTCTTCCTCCCTCCCCCTTGAGGGGGGAGGGCCGGGGTGGGGGTGATGAGGCGTTACCCCCCACCCTAACCCTCCCCCCCAAGGAGGGAGGGAACCAGAAGGAAACCCTCTCCCCCGAGGGGAGAGAGAACCAGAACCAAGCCGACATCCCCGGCCGGGTGTCCGCGTTCGAGCTTGCGTGGCTGCGCGAGCTTGGATATAGCCCCCGACTCGACGACTGTGCCGGCTGCGGGAACGACCTGTCCGGGCCGGCCGCGGCCGGCGCGCGGGTCGGGTACGGGCCGTCAGCGGGCGGGGTGCTCTGCCCGGCTTGCCTGTCGGCCGCCCGCGACCACCGGTTGCTGTCCGGGGCGGGGTGGGCGGCCCTCCGGGGGTTGGCCGGCGGGGCGATGACCCTGCCGGCCGCCGCCCGCGCGGAGGTCCGCCAGACGCTGGGACAGACGGTCAGCGCCGTGCTCGGCCGCCGGCCGCGGCTCCTGGGGTATCTGGACGGGGGCTGACGCCGGCCGGCGTCGCGGTACGCAGGGGGGAGCCTCGTGTCAACGCAAAACGCAAAAATCAAAACGCAACAAGGGCAACGCTTACTTTTTTGCGTTTTGATTTTTGCGTTTTGCGTTGGCCCTGCCGGCTGCCAGACCATGACCCGGTTCAAGGAATCGGCGTATACGACGATGCGGTCGGCGCTGACCAGCTCCTACCACGACTCTGAGGCCGAGGCCAAGATGGCCCGCGCCGAGGCGTTGTTCAATAACGGCGACTTCCGCACAGCCCAGGACGTGTTCGCCGACGTGGCGGACAACACCTATAACCCGGTGCTGCTGGCCGAGAAGGCCCGCTACCTGGAGGCCGAGTGCCTCCGCAAG
>DASSAT010000171.1:0-3035 GCA_035699305.1 Fimbriiglobus sp.
TAGGGCAGCAATTTCAGAATGTGGAAGTGTACCCCACTACGAAAGCGAGTGTCCAGATCGGCGGCTGTTCAGGCCGGGACCGATTCTAGTAGGGCAGGAGATGTGTTAGCGTGTACTTGTTCGAGCCGCGACCGTCAGGGAGCGGTCCGCGCCAACCGCTCCCTGACGGTCGCGGCTCGGATCGGTAGCCAACCGCTCCCTGACGGTCGCGGCTCGGATCGGTAGTATCCACTTCCTACTTCTTCTTCGGATCGAGCTTCTTGAACAACTCGTCCAGTAGCCGGTCCTGGCCCTTCCTGAACAGGTCGCCGGCCGCGTTCTTGGCCGCGCCACGCATCACCCCCGCGACCCCGTCGTCGAGCGCCTTCGCGTCGAGCCTCGGCCGCTTGAGTGTGCCGCCGACCGGCACCTTGACCCGCTGCTTGCCCAGCGCCTCCCGTAGGACCGGGTTGTCCGGCAGCAGCCGGTCCAGCAGCCGTGGCGGCACCGGCAGGTCCAGGACCAGCGCCAGGCTGCCGTCAAGGCCAACCGACCCGGACGAACGGATATCGGTCTGGCCGATGCGGATGACGAAGTTCTCGTGGTGGACCCGGCCGTTCTCTAGCCGGACCGGAATCACTTGCTCGGTCGCCAGGGTGAGCGTCGTCTGCTTCGCCCCGAGGAGGGTGGCGAGTTCGGAAACGAGCGGCCCCGGCGAGACGGTCGCGGTGTGGACGGTCAGTTTGCCGCGAACGGTCGCCCGGTCCGGGTCGGCCAGCGGGACGCGGTTCTCCGCCAGGTCGAACGAGACCAGCCCGTCCGCCTGGGTGGCGTTGGCGATGGCCGGCAGCGCGAACCCCAGCGCGTCGGCGCACACGGCCGGGGTGAGTCGCGCCCGCTCCACGACGCGGCCCCGGGCGAACGTCAGGTCGTAGTCCTTGCCGGTCAGGTTGACGGTCGGCGCCAGCCGCACCTTGCCGCCGCCGAACGCCGCCTCGATTGGACTGAGCTTGACGGTGCCTTTGTCGAGCGCCGCCTTCAGTTCGGCCGCGCCGACCTCGAACCCAGAGGCGCGGAGCGACTGCCACGCCACCGCCGCCGACCCGCTCAGCCCGTCGAACGGCGAGTCCGGCTGGCCGACGGCAACCGCCACGGTCTTCCCCCCGTCGTCGAGCCGGCCGGACAGCTTGAACGGCCGGGAGCCCTTGCCGACCGCCTGCGCGTCCTGGCCGAGGTACGCCTTCAACTTCGGCCCCAGCTTCGCCAGGTCGTAGGCGAGTGTCCCGCTCAGGTCGATCTCCGGTGCCCTCGCCATCCGAACCAGCGACCCCCGGGCGTCGGCCGCGAACCCGTCCCGCTCCAGCTTCAGCGCCTTCAAGCGGAGCGAGTCGGCTGTCATGTCGTAGTCGCCCGCGGTGGTGAGCTTGACCCGCGGCTCGGTCCAGTCCGGCTTCGCCGGCGGGCCGAGCGTGAACTTGTCGATGACGAGGTCCGCGTCGAACGTCATCGGCGCCGCGGCCGTGTCCAGCGTGAGGGTGCCGTTGGCCAGGCCGCCCAGCGCGTCCGCGCCGGCCGGGTCGGACTGGAGGCCGACCGCCCGCTGCACCCGGTTGACGTTGGCCGTCACCGCCGCGCTGCCGACCAGCCCGTAACCGCCGCCGACCGCCGGCTTCAGGTCGAGCCGCTTCGCCGAGAGGCCCAGCGACTCGCACGATACCCGCGGGTCGAGAAACGCCACCGCCCCGGCCTTGCGGTCCCAGGCCAGCCCGGCTTCGGCCGTCAGCGTCCGCTCGTTGAGGTCCACCCCCGCCCCGCGGAACCGGGCGTTCGCCACTTCCGCCTTGACGTGCTCGGCCGTCGCCCCGTTGTCGGTGAGCGCCACCACCCCGGCGGCGGTGCCGGTGCCGCCGAACTGCCAGTCGGCCGGGATGCCGAGCCACCCGAGCCGGGTCCGCCATCGGCTCAGGTCGCCGGCCAGCCGCACCGACAGCTTGCCGGTCCGGGCGACACGGGCGTCCGTCACCGGCTCCACGAGCGAGAGCGTGAGGCGATCCGCGCCCGCGGTCAGCGTGGTCTCCCCACTGTCGAGCCGGATCGGGCCAGCCGGGTCGCGCTTCCCGGTTGCCCGTACCTCGGCAAGCAGTTCCGGCTCGCGGACCCCACGACCAGCCGAGTCGGCGACGGTGAACCGGGTCAGCTTGGCGCTGCCGTCCGCGGTGAACTCGCCGTCGGGCTGGGTCCGGCTTCGGAGGGTCAGCGCGGCGGTCCCCGCCAGTCGCAGGCCGCCGAGGTCCACGAAGTCGCCGAGCCGGGCCGCCAGGTAGTCGAGGTCCACGTTGGCGGCCGCGACGAACTGCTCGGGCGACCCGCGGGCGTTGACCGCCACCACGTCCGACCGGCAGACGAGCTTGTCGAACACCGGCAGCCCGTCCGGCCGCAGCCGCCCGGCCACCTCCAGGTCCAACGGCGTGTCCCAGCTGATCGCCCGACCGTCGCGGACGCCCTTGAGCGAGGTCGTGCGGGCGGTCGCGTCCCAGGTGGTGCCGTCCGGGCCAGCCTTGCTGGCGAGCCGGACGCTCACCCGGCCCTCGCGCAACTCGGTCCCCTCCCGCACTCGCAAAAGCCGCGGCAGGACGCGCGCTAGCTTCGCCAGGTCGATGTCGGCGGCGACGGTGATCCCGGGGCGTGCGAGCAACTTCTCGACCGGCTCGCCCGGGTTGATTGACCCGGCAGCGGACAGCGTGCCCACATCGCACGTCAGGTTCGCCGTCTCGATTCGCAGCTCGCCGGACGCCAACTCCAGCTTGCACGGCAGTTCGGCCCGATGAAGGCGGACGCGGTCCGCGCCGAGCCACGGCCCGGCCAGGTCCAGCCCGTCTACCGCGGCCCGGCCGTCTACCGAGGCGCGATCGTCGCGCCACCGGACCGCCAGTTTGCCGCTCACCCGGCCGGCCGCGGTCGTCCCGGGGGCGAAGCGGCGGACGAGCGGCCCCAGCGACTCCGCCGCGAACCGATCGGCCGCGACGGTCAGGGCGGTCTCGTCGGCGAAGGTCCAT
>DASSAT010000172.1:0-6647 GCA_035699305.1 Fimbriiglobus sp.
AGACGAGTTCAGCAAGGCTTATGTCGTCGCGCACGAGGTCGGGCACCACGTCCAGAACCTACTCGGGTACAACGCGCAGGAACGAAAGCTTCAGGCCCGCGAAGGGAAGAACGCCTCGGTGAGACTGGAACTTCAAGCGGACTATCTGGCTGGGGTCTGGGCCAACGCCGGCAACAACAAGGACTTCACCATTGACTCGGGGGACGTGGAACTGGCCATCAAGACCGCCCAGGCGATCGGCGACGACCGCATCCAGAAAAAGGCCCAGGGCTGGGTGTCGCCCGAGGGATTCACGCACGGCTCGTCCCAGGCGCGGGTCCACTGGTTCACCGACGGGCTCAAGACCGGCGACGCCAGCAAGCGGAAGCTGGACCTGTTCTTCGACGCCGACCTCGGCAAACTGGACCCGCTGCTGAGGTGAGCCGAAGAAGAGACGATCCGCAGATTTCGCAGATTCCACAGATTAGAAGACAGATAAGACGGAAGTCAGAGTTTGAAGATAGAAGACCGTGTGTGAAGATTCAGTTCTTCACACACGATCTTCTGTTTTATCTGTCTTCTAATCTGTGGAATCTGCGAAATCTGCGGATCGTTCTCTTACCCGACCAACTCCTTGATCGGGGCCGCCTTATCGTCGAGGGTGGGGTTGCCGGGGGTCGGGTTGGCGGCCAGCGACCGCGGCCGGCCGAGGTTGTCGCGGATCAGGCCGTGCGACTCCTCCAACCCTAGCCCAGCGTAGAGCGTAGCGTACAGGTCGCCGACCTTCACCGGCTTGTCCTTGACCGCCGTGCCGTCGGCGCTAGTCGAGCCGTGGGCGATCCCGCCCTTGATCTTGCCGCCGCCCAGCGCCACGCTCCAGGCCCGCGGGAAGTGGTCGCGGCCGCCGTTCTGGTTGATCCGCGGGGTACGGCCGAACTCGCCCATCCACACGATCACCGTGTCCTTGAGCTTGCCGGAGGCGGACAGGTCTTGCACCAGGGCGGACATGCCGCCGTCCACGTTCGGCAAAAGGCGGGTCAGGGCCGGGAAGACGCCCCGGTGCAGGTCCCAGCCGCCGAACGTCACCTCGACGCACGCCACTCCCGCCTCGACCAGCTTGCGAGCTAGCAGGCAGCCGCGGCCGAAGTAGTTCTGGCCGTACCGGGCCAGGTCCTTCTGGTCCTTGTCGGAGTTGAGCGCGAAAACGTCCTTGCGGCTGGAGGTGACCAGCTGTAGCGCCTTGCCGTACACGTCGCGGTGGGCCTGGGCGGCGTCGGCGGCGACGTTCGTCCGCAGGCTGTCCTCCAGCACGTCGAAGATCGCCTTGCGGCGGCCCATCCGGCCGGAGACCTCCCGCGGCGGCTCGACGTTCTCCGGCGGGCTGCCGGGAGCCTGCACGGTGAACGCCGCGTATTTCATCCCGAGGAACCCCGGCCCGACCCGGCTGCCGCCGACCGAGACGAACGCCGGCAGGTCCATGTGCTTCATGGCCTGGGCGTCCTGCGCGTAGATGTAGCTCAGCGCGGAGCCGAGGTGCGGGAACTCGGAGATCGGGTTGGGCGTGCGGCCGGTGCTCATCAGCGTAGTGCCGCGCGTGTGGTCGCCCTCTGAAGTGGTCAGCGACCGGACCAGCGACAGGTGCTTCATCTGCCCGGCGATCTTCGGCAGGTGCTCGCTGATCTGCACCCCGGACGCGGCAGTCGAGATTGGCTTGTGTTCGCCGCCGTTGGCGGTGCCGGGCTTCATGTCCCACAGGTCGATGGTCGGCGGCCCGCCGCTCATCCACAGGATGATGAGGCACTTGCCCTGCTTCTTCATGGCGGGGGCCTGCGCCCGCAGGTCGGCCAGGAAGGACAGGCCCGGCAGGGTGACGGCCGTCGCGCCGACGGCGTGCGTGAGGAAGTGCCGTCGGTCGGTGATCCCGAAGAAGTCCATGAGTGAAATCTCTGGAACGGCCCCGTCCGACGGAAGTGGACTCTACCCGTCAGACGCCCTAACCCGTGCCGAGTTCCCGAAATAATGTAGTCTGCTCGCTCCGCGAGCGGTCTCCGCCCCCTCGTTGGGGTGCATTGCGACCTGCCAAGACCGCTCGCGGAGCGAGCGGACTACATTCGGGCCGCCTCGGGCGACTAGAATGCCCCCACCCCGGGAAGCCGCCGATGCCACCGACCCCCGTGTCCGCCTCCGACGTGCAAGCCGTCCGCGAACTGGCCGCCGCCTACGAGCGGCTCTCCGAGCAGATCGGTAAGGTCATTATCGGGCAGAAACCCGTCGTCGAGCAACTCCTGATGGCGCTGTTTAGCCGCGGGCACTGCCTGCTGGTCGGCGTCCCCGGGCTGGCCAAGACGCTGCTGGTCCGCACCGTGGCCCAGGTGCTCAACCTGTCGTTCAAGCGGGTGCAGTTCACCCCGGACCTGATGCCGGCCGACATCACCGGCACCGACATTCTGCAAGACGACCCCGAGACCGGCCGGCGGCGGTTCGTCTTCCTCCCGGGGCCGCTGTTCGCCAACCTGATCCTGGCCGACGAGATCAACCGCACCCCGCCGAAGACCCAGGCGGCGCTGCTCGAAGCGATGCAGGAGGGGCACGTCACCTCCGGCGGCCAGACGTACCGGCTGCCGGAGCCGTTCTTCGTGCTGGCGACGCAGAACCCCATCGAACAGGAGGGGACGTACCCACTGCCGGAGGCGCAGCAGGACCGGTTCATGTTCAACGTGAAGGTGGAGTACCCGAGCCGGGCTGAAGAAGTGGCGATCATGAAGGCAACCACCGGGATCGCAAAATCGGAGATCGCCCCGGTGCTCGACGGCAAGCAAATCCTGCGTTACCAGGAGGCGGTGCGGCAGGTGGTGGTCGGCGATCATGTCTTCCACTACGCGGCGGACCTGGTGCGGGCGAGCCGACCGAAGGAGCCGGGGGTGCCGAAGTGGGTGCCGGAGCTGGTCAGCTGGGGGGCGGGGCCGCGGGCCAGCCAATACCTGATCCTCGGCGGCAAGGCGCGGGCGGTGCTGCACGGCCGGGTCCACGTCACGACCGAGGATGTGCGCGCGGTGGCGTATCCCGTGCTGCGGCATCGGCTGCTGACGACGTTCCACGCCGACGCTGACGGGGTGACGCCGGACGACATCATCAAGAAGCTGATCGAAGCGGTGCCGGCCCAGGTAGAGGCGAAGAAAGCATAAAGAAGGCATTCACCACAAAGGCACAAAGATCACACAAAGGAACACAAAGCAGAGAGAAGCATTCCCGGTCTTCCTTTGTGACCCTTTGTGTGATCTTTGTGCCTTTGTGGTGAATGCCTTTCGTCCGAACCTCCCCGCCCGCGGCCCCCTCCCTCTCCTGTCCCGACCGGGCTGTTAGCCTTCCCCCCTGGTCGGGTATCACTTATGTTCGCCCCACCCGCCGAGGACCGCGATGGACCCCGAACCGCCGTCGCCGCCCCCCGCCATGACCCGCGCCGAGTGGGGCCTGATCCTGGTCCTGGTCGCCATCCAGTTCACGCACATCGTCGATTTCGTCATCATTATGCCGCTGGGCGAGCGGCTGATGGACGAACTGTCCCTCACCGAGCCGCAGTTCGGGCGAATCATGACGGCCTACGCCTGGGCGGCCGGGCTGGCGAGCCTCGCTTCCAGCTTCGTCGTGGACCGGTTCGACCGGCGAGCAGTCCTACTGACCATGTACGGCGGGTTCGCCGTCAGCACCCTCTTGTGCGGACTGGCACCGAACTACGCGCTGTTGCTGGCGTCGCGGACGCTGGCCGGGGCGTTCGGCGGGGTGGCGGCGGTCACGCTGATGACCATCATTGGCGACGTGTTCCCGTCGGCGAAGCGCGGCCGGGCGACCGGGGCGGTGATGTCGGCGTTCGCGGTGGCGTCGGTCGTCGGGCTGCCGATCGGGCTGGCGCTGGCCGGGACGTTCGGCCGAGGGGCGCCATTCCTCGCGCTGGCCGGGCTGAGTGCCCTGGTGTGGGCGGTGGGATGGCTGCGGGTGCCGCCCGTTCGCGGGCACCTCGGGGCGCCGCGGTCGGGCCGGCTGGCCGAGTTCGCCGCTGTGGTGCGCGAGCCGAACCACCTGCGGGCGTTCGCGTTCACCTTCTTCCTGGTGATCGGGACGTTTACCGTGGGGTCGTTCGCCGCCCCGTACCTGTGCTCCTGGAATGGGTGGGGCGAGTGGGAGCTGCTGGTGATCTACTTCGTCTCTGGGCTTTGCACGCTGGTGGCGATGAGCTACACCGGCCGGCTGACTGACCGGCTACCGCGGCGGCCGCTGTACGTTGGGCTGGCGGCGGTGGCGCTGACCCTGGCGGTGGTGACGAGCCACCTGCCACCCGGCCCGCTGTGGGTGGCGACGGTGGTGCTGACCCTGTTCACGGTGTTCGCGTCGGCGCGGTCGGTGCCGGCGCAGGCGATCCTGCTCGGGGCGGCGGCGCCGCGGGTGCGCGGGGCGTTCCTGAGCGTGAATACAGCGGTGCAGCACTTGGGCGTCGGCGTGGCGCCGCTGGTCGCCGGGTCGCTGACCGGGCGAGATGCGGCCGGCCACCTGACCGGGTTCGGGCTGGTCGGACTGGTGTCGGCCGGGACGGGGGCGGTGTCGCTGGTGCTGGTGTGGCTGGTCCGCCCCGCGGCGGAGGACGCGGCGACGGTCGTCGAGCCGCAGCACACCGCGACCGAGCGCGAGCCGGAGCCGAAGCCGACGGCCGTCTGACGGAAATCCCAAATCCCAAGCACCAAATCCCAAGTATGACAGCTTTGGGATTTGGTGCTTGGGATTTGGATTTTGGAGCGCAGCGACAGTGATTCGTTTCGACCCGACCGAGTTGGCGAAGTTCGGCGGCCTGGCGCTGGTTGCCCGGCAGGTCGTCGAGGGGTTCCTCACCGGCATCCACCGCAGCCCGTTCAAGGGGTTCTCCGCCGAGTTCGCCGAGCACCGCCAGTACTACCCCGGCGACGAGATCCGCCGCATCGACTGGCGCGCCCACGGCAAGACCGACCGCTACTACGTCAAGGAGTACGAGGAGGAGACCAACCTCAAGGCGGTCCTGGTCGTGGACGCCAGCGGCAGCATGGCCTACCGCGGTATGCAGAAGCTCAGCAAGTTCGAGTACGCCCAGCAGGTCGCGGCGTCGCTGGCATACCTGCTGCTGGCCCAACTCGATGCGGTCGGATTGCTGATCCACGACATGAAGCCGCGCGCGTTCGTGCCGCCCCGGGCGACGGCCAAGCACCTGCTGACGCTCCTGACGACGCTGGCGGACACGAAGCCCAGCGGGGAGACGTCGCTGGCGGCCGTCTGGCACGACATCGCCGGCCGACACCTGAAGCGGCGCGGGCTGGTGGTGCTCATCTCCGACTGCCTGGACGACGCCGGGCACATGAACCGAGCCATCCGACATCTTCGCTACCACCGGCACGAGGTGATGCTGTTTCACGTCATGGCCCCGGAGGAGTTGGAGTTCCCGTTCCGGTCGGCCACCCGGTTCCGCGACCTGGAGCGGCCGGGTTCGCACGTCCTCTTTGACGCACGGCGGCTGCGCGAGGAATACTTGCGGAACGTCAACGCGCACCGCGCCGCCCTGCGGGACTCGACAGAGGGACAGCGGGCGGACTATCATCTGCTCCGTACCGACGAGCCAGTGGACCGTGCCCTGGGGGCGGTCCTGGCCCGGCGGGCGGCACGCTGAGGGGGAGCCGCGCTGGTGGAACCGCTGCCGGACGACATCCGTCGGTTCCTGGATGGGAACATCGAGACGATCGACCAACTCGAGGTGCTGCGGGTCCTGGGGGAGAAGCCCGACCGGGAGTGGACCGTCGCGGCTCTGGCGGCGGAGGTCCAGGCCGAACCGCCGTTGGTCGCCGCTCACGTCGCCGCGCTCCAGGGGCGCGGCCTGCTCACCGCCCAGCCGGGCGGCACGGAACTGGTCGCCCGGCACGGTGCGCGGACGCCCGAATTGCAAGCGCTCGTCGGCCGGTTGCTGCAACTCTACCGCGAGCGCCCCGTCACCATGATTAAGCTGGTCTACGAGCGAGCGAAGGACCCGCTGCGGAAGTTCGCTGACGCCTTCCGGCTGCGGAAGGAGGAGGGCTAAGGTGGCGGTGTTCTCCATCCCGGAGGTGGAAGGGGCCGTCTACGTCCTGTGCGCGGCCACGGCGCTGGCCTGCGCGGTGCTTTTGCTCCGCGGTTACCGGCGCAGCCGGACGCGGCTGCTGTTGTGGTGCGGGCTGTGCTTCCTGGCGCTGACCGCGGAGAACGTGGTCCTGTTCTTCGACCTGGTGGTGTACCAGGACGTCGATCTGATGGCGCTGCGCCGGGCGTGCGCGCTGGTCGGTGTGTCGGTCCTGCTCTACGGGCTGGTCTGGGAGGTTCGGTAAATGGGCGACATCTCGGCCGAGGTCACGGCCGGCGCGCTGGCGATGGGGTTCGCCGTCGCCGGGCTGATCTTCCTGCGGTTCTGGCGGGACACGCACGACCGGCTGTTCGCCTTCTTCGCCCTGGCTTTTTTCATCCTGACCGTCAACCGGCTGGGCACCGGTCTGTACCCCCAGTTCGCCGCGCAGGGCGACCACCTGTACTGGGTGCGGTTCTTCGCGTTCGTGGTGATCCTGCTGGCCATCGTGGACAAGAACCGCACGCGCACCCCGCCCCCGGCCAAGCCGCCGGGCTAG
>DASSAT010000173.1:0-7302 GCA_035699305.1 Fimbriiglobus sp.
ACCATCGGTCGTAGTTGGCGCTCCTGCCAGAAGGCGTCGTAGCCGGCCATCGCCTCGAAGTCCGGCTTAAACTCCTTGATCGCCAGGGCGACCGCGGCCTGCTCGGCGGCGAGCCGCTGTTCGAGGGCGACCACGTCCGGCCGCTGCCCGACCGCCCGATTTCGCAGCTCGACCGCCGGGGCAAGCGGGTCGGGCACGTCGAGTTCCTTCGGAGGGGGCGGCAGCGGGCTGTCCGGCGGCAGGTGCATAAGTGTGTTGATCCGGGCCTGCGCGACCGCCCGCCGACGGCTCAGAGTAACCGCCGTCTCGGACTGCCGGGCGAGGGCGACGTCGGCCTGGAGGACGTCTTGCTGCGACGTCTGCCCGGTGCGGAATCGGGCGACGGCGTTCTGGCGGAACTCGCCGAGGAGCTTCCGGTTCTCCTCGTTCACCTCGGTGGCGCGGGCGGCCAGGAAGTACTCGGCGAACGCCGACCGGGCCGCCTCCGCAAGCTGGAGCCGCGTGTCTTGCAGGTCCGCCCCCGCGGCCGCGGCCTCGTGCAGCGCCCCCTGGCCGCGGAGTTGCCGCTTGCCGGGGAAGGGGAACGCCTGGGAGACCTCGGCGCGGTAGGCGAAGTCCACGGCCCGGGTGCCGAACGACCCGGGGCCGACGAACCCGCCGACCCGCGGGTCGTCCAGGGCCGTTACCTGTGGGTAGCGGGCGGAGGCGGCCTGCCATGCTGCCGCCATCTGAGCGAGGGTCGGACTTCGCGCGAGGACTTCCGACACGACCTGCTCGGCCGTGATCTCGTCCGCCCCGGCAAACGGCGGCGCCGGTGCGGCGGGCAAGGGGCTGCCAGCGTTCGAGAACGACGCCTGGCGGATCGCCGACGGCTCCTCTTTCGGGACCGGCGGGCCGGGACGGGCGGCGGCGAACTCGCTCGGGGGAGGCACCGGCCGGGGCGGTGGCGACACACACCCTACCACACCGGCGGCCAGGGCCAGGGCGGCAGTCGCGCGGCCGGTCGAACCCCTCCGGTGTTGGCGCATCTGCGAACCCCGCCGGCGAAAGCTGCGACCCCCGTTCTTTCATCGGCCGTCACGGCCGGCACGGTTTAACCAGCTTCGCCAGTCGGCAGGAACGGGATCGCGTGATGGCGGGATCGGTTACGCCAGCAGCGCCTTGATGACCGTGGCGTGCTCGACGCCGGTGAGCTTCTGGTCGAGACCCTGATACTTGTAGGTGAACCGCTCGTGGTTGATCCCGAGCAGGTGCAGCACCGTCGCGTGGAAGTCCCGGATGTGGACCGGATCCTTGACGATGTTGTAGCTGAACTCGTCGGTCTCGCCGTAGATGGCGCCGCCCTTGGCGCCGCCACCGGCCATCCACATGGTGAAGCAGCGCGGGTGATGGTCGCGGCCGTAGTTCGTCTTCGTCAGCCCGCCCTGGCTGTAGATCGTCCGGCCGAACTCGCCGCCCCAGATCACCAGCGTGTCGTCGAGCATCCCCTTGCGTTTCAGGTCCGAGATGAGGCCGTAACACGCCTGGTCCACGTCGCCGCACTGGTCCGGCATCCGCCGCGTCAGGTTGGCGTGGTGGTCCCAGTTGTTGTGGTAGACCTGCACGAACCGCACGCCCCGCTCCACCAACCGGCGGGCCAGGAGCGCCGTGTTGGCGAACGACCCCGGCTTCTTCACCGCGTCGCCGTAGAGCTTGAAGGTCGCCTCGTCCTCCTTCGAGAAGTCGGTCAACTCCGGGACGCTCGACTGCATCCGGTAGGCCATCTCGTACTGCTCGATGCGGATGCGGGTCTCCGGGTCGCCGACGCGCGTCGCGGTCATCTGGTTGAGCTGCCTGATCCCGTCGAGGGTCTTGCGGCGGACGTCGGCCGAGACGCCGGGCGGGTTGTTGATGTACAGGATCGGGTCGCCGGCGCTGCGGAACGACACCCCGGCGTGCTCCCCGGGCAAATAGCCGGACTGCCACAGCCGGGCGGAGATCGCCTGAATCTGCTCCTTGTTAGTCGGCTCGGCGACCATGACGACGAACGTGGGCAGGTTCTTGTTGAGGCTGCCCAGGCCGTAGCTGGTCCATGACCCGAGGCACGGCCGGCCGGTCACCTGGTTGCCGGTCTGGATGAAGGTGATGGCCGGCTCGTGGTTGATCGCCTCGGTGTGCATGCTGCGGACGAAGCACATCTCGTCCACGACCTTGGCGGTGTGCGGCAGCATCTCGGAGAGCCACATGCCGCACTTGCCGTGTCGCGCGAACTTGTACTTCGACGGGGCGATCGGGAACCGGGCCTGGCCGCTGGTCATGGTGGTCAGCCGCTGGCCCATGCGGATCGAGTCCGGCAGGTCCTTGTCGTACCACTCGCCCATCTGGGGCTTGTAGTCGAACAGGTCCATCTGGCTGGGGCCGCCGACCATGTGCAGGTAGATGACGTTCTTGGCCTTGGCCGGGAAGTGTGTCCTCGGCAGGGCGGCCCCGGCGCCAGTCTGGGTGCCGTCCGCGGCGCGGGCGTCCTCGGCCAGCAGGGTGCCGAGGGCCGCGGCCCCGAGCGAGAACCCGGTGCCGGCGAAGAAGTGACGGCGGGTGATGTCCTGGGTGTATTGTCGGAACGGGGTCATGGGGTGTCTCCAATGTAGTCCGCTCGCTCCGCGAGCGGTCGGCGTTACTTGCCCAGTTAGCTACGGCGGAACAGAGGGCGTAAATGGTGAACGTAACTCCCCGGAGGCAGCTTCGCCATCCTCTGGTGGAGGAAGACCGCTCGCGGAGCGAGCGGACTACATTACTTGTTCAACACCTCGTCCAGGTTCATCAGCTGGTTGGCGACCATCGTCCACGCGGCCAGTTCGCTCGTGTCGAGCTTCGGGTCGGCCTTCGACTCGCCGACGGCGATCAGCTTCTTCGCCTCGTCCGGCTTCGCCTTGTAATGGGCCAGCAGTTCGTCGTGGACGCCCTTGACGACCGCCGTCTCCTCCGGCCGCAGCGGGCGGGCGAGGAGCCGCTTCGTCATCAGGTCCAGCCGGCCGTCGAACGACTGGTCCGCCGTCATCGCCAGCTGGGCCAGGTGGCGCGCGGCCTCGATAAATTGATCGCCGTTGAGCGTCACCAGCGCTTGCAGCGGGGTGTTGGTGCGGTCGCGGCGGACGGTGCAGGTCTCGCGGGTGGGGGCGTTGAAGACTTCCATCGACGCCGGCGGGGCCGCCCGCTTCCAGAACGTGTACAGGCTGCGGCGGTAGAGCTTGTCGCCGTGGTCCTGCTTGTAGTTGCGGGTGTTGCTCTCCGGCATCGCCACCGCCTCCCACACCCCGGACGGCTGGTACGGCTTGACGCTCGGACCGCCGATCTTCTGCACCAAGAGGCCGCTGGCCGCCAGGGCGTAGTCGCGGACCATCTCGGCGTCCATTCGGAACCGCGGCCCACGGCTCAGGAGCCGGTTGTCGGCGTCCTTCTCCAGCTTCGCGGAGGTGGTCGCGGCCGACTGCCGGTAGGTGTTCGAGGTCACGATCAGCTTGAAGAACCGCTTGATGTCCCAGTTGCCCTCGCGGAACTCGACGGCCAGCCAGTCGAGCAGGTCCGGGTGGGACGGCGGCTCGCCGGTGACGCCGAAGTCGCCGGGGGTGCGGACGATGCCGGTGCCGAACACCTGCTGCCAGAACCGGTTCACCGTCACGCGGGCGGTCAGCGGGTGGTCGGCGCGGAGGAGCCACTTCGCCAGTCCGAGCCGGTTGTGCGGCAGATCGCCCATCGGCGGCAGTGCCGAGGGGGTGGCCGCCCCAACCTTGTCGCGGCGCTGGTCGTACTGCCCGCGGTTGAGGACGTACGCCTCCGGCGCCCCCGGCTTCTCGGCCATAACGTGCGCCACGGTGCCGCGGGACCGGATGGCCGTCTCCTCTTTCTGGAGGTCCGCCAGCGAAGTCGCCAGCCGCCGGTACGACTCGTCCAGTGTCACCAGCCACCAGTCGAACAGCTCCTCGGCCTCCGCCGCGGACCGCTTGTCCGCCGGTTCGGCGAGCAGTTCCGCCGCCCGCTGGGCCTTGGCCAACTGCTGCGCCTCGGTCCCGGTCAGGCCGCGCGAGTACACCCGCACGTCCTGGAGCGCCACACCCTGCACGCGCTGGCCCTTGTCCCGCTGGCCGACCTTCAGCGGCACATTCGTGCGGATGGTGGACTTCAGCGTGTCGCGCTCGATGTCCACGGCGGCCGGCTCGCCGTCCAGGAACAGCCGCACCCCGGACGCTTTGCCGGACCCGTCGTAGGTGGCGGTGACGTGGTACCACTTCTTCGGTTGGAGCGGCGCCTTCATCACCACCTTGAGGGCGTCCTGGTCCCAGGCGTGGATGACGTGCATGCCGACCCGGTCGGCCTGCATCCACAGGTCCCAGCCGCGGTACTTGTTCGCCTCATCCATCCGGGCAACCAGCCCGCCGGTCGTGCCTCGCTTGCTGATCGACACCCACGCCGAGACGGTGAACGGCTGGTCCTTCTCGAAGTCGCCGACCGCGGGCGCGGCGATCGACTCGCCGGGCCGGACGGTGAACCCCTTGCGCTCGCCGCGGCGGATCGTCCAGTCAAAGCCGGTCTCCAGGGTGAACGTCTTCTCCTCGCCGGCGACGGTCGCCTTGACCGTCTTCCCCTTGCCCTCGGTCAGCGGAGCGTGGAAGACGAGCTTGTCCACCGGCACCCGCCCGGCCACGTCCGCCGCCTTCGCGGACGCCAGCCATCTGTCGAAGTCGCCCTTGGCCGCGGCCTTGCGGGCGTCGAGCTTCGCCTCCGCCGCCGCGACCTGCTTCGCCACCACCTCCCACCGCGCCCGGTCCTCCGGCCGCGGGACCGGGACGACCGGCGGGGTGTTCGGGATGTTCCCGTCCCGCGCCCCCTGCGTGGTGTTGTTGAAGAACGCCGACAGCGCGTAAAAGTCGCGCTGCGGCAGCGGGTCGAACTTGTGGTCATGGCAGACGGCGCAGCCGACGGTCAACCCCATCCACACCTGGCCGACCGTCTCCGTCCGGTCCCGGGCGTACAGGACGACGTACTCCTCGTCGATGATGCCGCCCTCGTTGGTCGTGATGTTGCACCGGTTGAACCCGGTGGCGACTCGCTGGTCGAGGGTCGGGTGGGGCAGCAGGTCGCCGGCCAGTTGCTCGACGGTGAACCGGTCGAACGGCATGTTCTGGTTGAATGCGTTGATGACCCAGTCGCGGTACGCCCAGATCTCGCGGTAGTTGTCGAAGTGGATGCCGTGGGTGTCGGCGTACCGGGCGGCATCGAGCCAGTACCGGCCGCGGTGTTCGCCCCAGTGCGGCGAGGCCATCAGCTGATCGACAAACTTCTCGTAGTAGTCCGGCGACTTGTCGTTGACGAACGCCTCCACGTCCTCCGGTTTGGGCGGCAGGCCGATCAGGTCGAGGCTCAGCCGGCGGGCGAGGGTCCGCCGGTCGGCCTCCGGGGCCGGCTTGAGGCCGCGCTTCTCCAACTCCGCGAGGACGAAGGCGTCGATCGGGTTGCGGACCCACGTCTTGTCCTTGACCGTGGGGACAGCCGGTCGAGTCGGCGGGATGAGCGACCAGTGCCGCTCGTACACCGCTCCCTCGGCCACCCAGCGCTTGAGGATGTCCTTCTGCGCCGCGGTTAGCGTCTTGTGCGACTTCGCCGGCGGCATCCGCTCCGACTCGTCGTCGGCGAAGATGCGCTGGATGGCGCCGCTGTCGTCCGGCTTGCCGGGGACGATGGCCTCGGCCTCGACGGCCACGTCGCGCACGTCCAGCCGGAGCTTGGCCTTGCGGGCGGCCGAGTCGGGGCCGTGGCAGGCGAAGCAGTTCTCGGACAGGATCGGGCGAACGTCCCGGTTGTACTTCAGCTTCGGGTCCGCCGCGGCGGCCGGCCCGGCCACGAGGCCGGCGAGGGCGATCAGGAGTAGGCGGGAATGCGTGACCATCGGCAGTGCCTCGGTACGGCGAACGCTACGGCGGTGTGGTCGTCGGCTGGGCTTCGGGGTCGGACCGGGACGGCCGTCCGTCCGGTAGGGGTGGGCAGAGCGCGTCGCCAGCCGGCTACCTGTTAGCATGACGTTCCCGCCCGAAATCGTCAACCGGCAAAGCCTAACAGTTGCCGCGACCGGCCCGATGTGGCACGATAGCCCCACCCCGGACCTTCCCCCCACCACCTCACCACCCCACCACCTCACCACCTGACAATCAACATGCCCGCTACCCCGACCCGCATCCGCTACCTGATCGTCCTCGTCGCGTTGCTGGCCGCGGTGCTGCTGTACCTGGAGCGGGTGTGCGTCAGCGTCGCGGACGTGTACATCCGCGAGGACCTGCGGATCGGCAAGATGCAGATGGACGCCGCGTTCGGGGCGTTCTTCATCGCCTACGCCCTGGCCCAGGTACCCAGCGGTTGGCTGTCGCAGCGGTACGGCCCGCGGGCGATGATGACCCTGTACCTGTTCGGGTGGTCGGTGTTCGGGGTGTTCATCGCCCTGGCGCAGGACTTCTGGACGCTCTTCGCCGCGCGGTTCCTGCTGGGGCTGTCGCAGGCCGGCGCGTATCCGACGGCGGCGCTGCTGATTAAGCGGTGGGTGCCGGACCGCCGGCGGGGGCTGGCGAGCGGCGTCGTGTCGTTCGGCGGCCGGGCCGGCGGCGCCGGGGCGAACTGGTTGACCGGGATACTGATCGTCGCGTTCGTGCCGATCTCCACTCCGGCGACGATCACGCCCGCGAATGTGCTCAATAGTACACTATTCGGTGTCCAGGCACTGGACACGACTGCGGGGCCGCTGTCCCCTGTACGGGAGGCCGTGCGGGAGCGGTTGATCGCATCGGACCCGACACAGGACCAGATGGCAGGGATGGCCGTGTCCGGTGGGGCGCTTCGGATGTTCGCGATGTCACCGGAGCAAATCGCCGTTGCGGTCAACGACCAGGTCCGCACTCCCTGGTCGATGGGGACGGGTGTCGCAGACGGCGTCCGACTCGCCAGTGACGGGAGGGCGATCCAGAATAAGCCTCCCGGCGAGCGGACCGAGCAGGAGTCCGAGCGGCTGAACCGGTTGGTGATCGAGAAGACATTTCCCGGAGCGATCCGCCAACTCCACGTCGGTGGCTGGCGGCCGACGCTGATGCTGTACGGCCTGCTCGGCATCCTGGTCGGCGGCATCTTCTGGGTCATCGCCCGGGACTGGCCGCGGAACCACCCGTGGGCCAACGCTGACGAGGTTGCATTCATCGAGGCCGGCCAGTCGCAGGCGTCGCAGACGGCGGGCACCAACGCAATCCCCTGGCGCGAGTTGATCGCCAGCCGCAACCAGTGGCT
>DASSAT010000174.1:0-4203 GCA_035699305.1 Fimbriiglobus sp.
ATGGGAGCATGAACGTCGGGCCTCGAAGACTCGACCCGACCTACGATAACTCGTTCACCCCCGCTCGATCGCCTCGGGGTGGTGGCGGACCACCTCGCCCTCGGCCAGGTAGATCACGTCCTCGGCGATGTTGGTCGTGTGGTCGGCGATCCGCTCCAGGTGCCGCACCGCGCTGAACAGCGACATCCCCGTCTCGATCCGGTCCGGAGCGGCCTTCATCTCGGCGATCAACTCGGCGATGATCGCCTCGTTGTCCGCGTCCACCGCGTCGTCCAGCCGGATCACTGCCCGCGCGGCGATCGGGTCGAGGTTGACAAACGCATCCAGACTGCGGCGGACCATCTCGGTCACTCGCTGCGCCATCGAGGTGAGCCGGGACGGCACAGTCGGGTGCGGCGGGTGGGCTAACGACATTGCCCGCTCGGCGATGCCGACCGCCAGGTCGCCCATCCGCTCCAGGTCGGTCGAGATCAAGAGCACCGAGCTGACCCGCCGCAGGTCTACCGCGACCGGCTGGTGCAGGGCGAGGATCTTCAGGCACTCGTCCTGGACCTCGTTCTCCAGCCGGTCGATCTCGCCGTCGCCGTCGATCACCTGGCGGGCGCGGGACGGGTCGCGGTCTTGTAGCGCCTGGGTCGCCTCGTAGATCGCCGCCTCGACGGCCCCAGCCATCCGCAGGATCGACCGCTGGAGCCGCTCCAGGTCTCGCTCCATGTGCTTGGACACGAACTCGACCCCCTGGGTCTACGCCGTGGCGTGACCGGTTCGGTGAATCGCCCTATTATTATCTCGGCGATGCCGCAAACCAACCCCCGCCCCATGACCGCGTTCCGGCCCCGAGGACGCCCGATGGCCCCGCCGACCGGAACCGCGCCCTCGTCGGTGGCCGACTTCCTCCGCGACCTGGGCCGCAGCCGGGCAGTCGAGCCGGCCCGCGTCGATCGGCTCTACGCCGAGGCGCCGCCGGACCGGCGGCGCCTGCCGGACACGTTCGCCGATCACCTCGTCGAGACCGGCGAACTGACCCGGTATCAGGCCGACAAGCTGCTCGCCGGCGAGTGGCAGGCGTTAACACTCGGCCCGTACCGCCTGCTCTGTCCGCTCGGCCGCGGCGGCATGGGGATCGTCTACCTCGCCCGGGCGGAGGGGCCGCCGGTCGCATTAAAGGTCCTGTCGCCGCGCCAGGCCGCGGGCGAGCCGCGGATGTTGACCCGGTTCATGCGCGAGATCGACGTCGGGTTGACGCTCCCGCCGCACCCGCACCTGACCCGCACCCTCGACGCCGGGGCCAGCGCCGGTGTCCACTATCTGGCGATGGAGTACGTCCCCGGCCGCACGGTCAAGCAACTCGTCGCCGACTCGGGACCGCTGGCGGTCGGTCAGGCGGCGCGGGTGTTCGCCGACGTGGCCGCCGGGCTGCACCAGGCCCACCTCGCCGGCTACATCCACCGCGACCTCAAACCGGCCAACATCATTGTGACCCCGAACGGGCGGGCGAAGGTGCTCGACTTCGGCTTCGCGCTGGTCCGCGGCGAGCCGGCCCCGACCGACCCGACCGTCCTCGGCGGGCCGGGCTACGCGATCGGGACGATGGACTACATCGCCCCAGAGCAGTCGGCGAATCCGATGGCTGCCGGCCCAGCCGCGGACGTGTATTCGCTGGGGTGCAGTCTGTACTTTGCGGTCGCCGGCTGTCCGCCGTTCCCGGGCGGCACCCCGCAGGACAAGATCCGCTGGCAGCGGACCGCCGTGCCGCCGTCGGCGTCGCAGATCAACCCGACCGTCCCGGCCGACTTCGCGCTGTTGATCGAACGACTGATGGCGAAAGACCCGGCGGCCCGGCCGCAGTCGGCCGAGGAGGCCAGTCAACTCCTGGCGGCGTGGGCCGACCCAATCCGGCCCGAGCCGGTCGCTAAGGCGTCGCCGTCCGCCGAGGCGGTGCGGCTCGCGGAGGCGAGTTGGAAGGCGGCCGGCGAGGACGAGAGCCGCACCGCCGAGGAGGTTGGGCCGTGGTGGCAGACGGACGTCCGGGTGCCGACGTGGTTCCTGGTCGCGGCCGGGGTCGGCTGCGTACTGGCGGTGGTGCTGGCAGTGTTACTCGGCTGGGCGCTGGCCCGCTGGTCGGCAATGTAGTAGGCACACTCCGTGTGCCGTTCTTCGAACCGTCAGGAACGGCACACGGAGTGTGCCTACTACATTAGTCAGCAGCCAGCCGGGTGATCGCTTTTGACCCGGTGTCCATCGGCTGCTACCATCACAACGAACGCCCCCTCCGTTCAGGGTCGGCCGACGATGTCCCCGCGGCTCACCTACTTCAAGCGCTACCGGATGGAACTGGACCTCGCCCGGGCCCTGCCCACGGCGGTCCTCCCGCCCAACTTCGATTGGCTGCCGTGGGACGATTCCCTGATCGAGATGCACGCCGAGGCCAAGTACCAGAGCTTCCGCGACGACCTCGACTCGAAGGTGTTCCCGAACCTCGGCCACCCGACCGGGTGCCGCGACCTGATGCGGGCGATCCGGCTGCGGGACGGGTTCTGTCCCGGCTCGACGTGGCTGGTGGCCGGGCCGGATGGCGTCGCCGGGACGGTGCAGGGGGTGTGCGACCGGCGGGCGGGGGCGATACAAAACCTGGGCGTCGTTCCCACCTGCCGCGGCCTCGGCCTCGGGGCGGCCCTGCTGCTGAAAGCCCTGCACGGGTTCCGCGCGGTCGGTCTCGTCCGGGCCTACTTGGAAGTGACGGCGCGGAACGACGCGGCGGTCCGGCTGTACCGCAAGTACGGGTTCCGCAGTTACCGGACGATTTACAAACCGGTCGAGGTGCCGGAACCGGCCCCGGTCGGCCTCGGCATCTGACCGCCACCATGTTCCCTCCCCCTTGAGTGGGAGGGTTAGGGTGGGGGTGGGAAGAAGAAGGACACACACCGACCGTGGCCCAGGAACTTCACCAGCACACCTTCCCGAACGGCCTGACCCTGCTCGCCGAGCGGATGGACCACGTCCGTTCGGCAACGATGTACCTACTCGTCCCGGGCGGCTTCACCTACGACCCGCCGGACCGGCTGGGCACGGCGACACTCCTGGCCGAGATGCTCGTCCGCGGCGCCGGCGACCGCGATAGCAAGCGGCTCGCGTTGGACCTGGATAACCTCGGCGCCGACCGGACCGAGAGCGTCGGCCCGTTCAACGTGGTCCTGTCCGCCGGAACGCTGGCCCGCAACCTGCCGGCGGTCCTCGACATCTACGCCGACATCGCCCGCCGGCCGCTGCTGCCCGACGACGAGCTGGAGGCGGCCCAGGAGTTGGTGCTTCAAGACCTCCTTGGCCTGGAGGACTCGCCGCAGGAGAAGGTGATCCTGGAGCTGAAGGCGCGGTACTACCCGCCGCCGCTCGACCGCAGCCGGTACGGCACCGCCGCGGGGATCGAGGCGGTGACACCGGAGTCGCTGCGCGGGCACTACCGGAAGCGCTTCCGCGCGAACGGGGCGATCCTGTCCGTGGCCGGCGCGATCGACTGGCCGGCCCTCAAGGCGCAGGTCGAGCGGCTGTTCGGCGATTGGCCGGGCGGGGCGGAAGCGGAATCGACCCCGACGGCTCGCGCCCCGAAGTCGGAGCACCTGCCGAAGGATACCCAGCAGACGCAGATCGCGCTGGCCTTCCCAAGCGCGTCGTTCACGGACCCCGATTACTACGCCGCCCGTGGGGCGGTCGGGGTGCTCTCCGGCGGCATGAGCGCGCGGCTCTTCACCGAGGTGCGAGAGAAACGTGGCCTGTGCTACTCGGTGTACGCGACGCACGACACGGTCCGCGACCGCGGCGCGGTGATCGGCTACGCCGGCACCCGGGCCGACCGGGCGCAGCAGACCCTCGACGTGATGGTGGCCGAGTTCCGCCGGCTGGCAGACGGCGTGACCGACGACGAGGTGGCCCGGGTCAAGGCAGCGCTGAAGACCTCGTTGGTGATGCAGCAAGAGTCCACCGCGGCAAGGGCCGGGTCGATGGCGAGTGACTGGTTCTACCTCCGCCGCGTTCGGACGGTCGAGGAGGTCCAGGCGGCCATCGACGGCCTGACCCCGGCGAAGATATTGGGATACCTGGAGCGGTTCCCGGTGAAGGACCTGACGGTGGTGACGTTGGGGCCGGAAGCGTTGACGATCCCCTTGTAGGTCGGGTCGAGTCTTCGAGGCCCGACGTCGGCGCCCC
>DASSAT010000175.1:0-12159 GCA_035699305.1 Fimbriiglobus sp.
GAACGGTACTGCCGAGGCGTGCTTCGCGCCCGACCGGCCGGTGCTGGCGATCCTCGAATCGGTCGGGGGGGGAGTGGGGCCAGACGGCAAGCCAAGAGCGAAGTCCGTCCTCGGCCTCTGGGATGTCTCTGGGCTGACGAAGTGACCGGCCCTTGACTCCGCCGGGCGGGTGGGCAACCATAGCCGTGCCCCTCCACCCGCCCGGAGCCTCGCCATGCTCCTCCGCGCCGAGATCGCCCGGGACTTGATGACCCCAGGGCCGTACTCCCTGGCCGACACCGACACCGTCGAGCAGGCCGGCGCCTTCCTCACCGAGCGCGGGTTCGGCGCCGCCGTCGTCATCGACGAGGCCGGCCACCCGCTCGGCGTCGTCACTAAGACCGACTTGCTCGTCCACGTCCGCCAGCTCGCCGCCCACAAGCGGAACGAGCCGGGCACCGTCCTGGACGTGATGACCCCAGCCGTCTTCTCCGTCCGCGAGGAGACGCCGGCCCGGTCCGTCATCGAGCAGCTCGTCGCCCTGAACGTCCACCACCTCTTCGTCACCGACATGGCCGGCGTCGTCGTCGGCGTCATCAGCCCGTTCGATGTGGTTAAGAAGCTTGTCTGATAGCGGCGAGCTTTGAGCGGTGAGCAGTGAGCCGGACAAAAGAAGAACGCCCAGGGATCGCTACTGGGCGTTCCTGTCTTTGCTCACCGCTCACCGCTCAAAGCTCACCGCTCTCACTACCACTGCGACTTGACGTACAGGCCGAGGTAGCTCAGCAGCCCCAAGCAGATCACGCCCAGGAACGTCACGACCCAGAGGACGAACGCCCACCGGTAGGCCGGGGCGTCCTCACCGCCGGGGAAGGTCTGGACCGGTTCGGGCGGCGGAGTTGGGGCGGGCATGGTCGGCCTCCAGCGGCGGGCGTCAGTTGCCGGTATCATCGTCTTCCGGCCATCCGGGTTCCAGGTCATCTCGTCGGAATTAGTTGTGGTGACGGGGTATCGGTGTGTTCCGCCGGGCGGGCAGTTTTTCGGACCCCGTGGCTTGCGAATCAAGAGTACAATCACACAATCCAGTGCGGATCGAACCAGAGGGGCGGGGCCGACGGGTGGCAATGGACACGGACACCGCGAACCAACTCCTTCAGGCCATCCGGGCGTGCGGCCTCTACACCCCGGAGCAGACCGCGGCCGCCGCGACGGCGGTGGCCGCGGGCGGGGGCGCCGCACACCTTGCCGAAGCCCTCCAGGCCGCCGGCGTCTTCACCATTTACCAGGCTCGCAAGGTTCGCAACGGCCGCATCGGAGAGCTGCTCTTCGGCCCGTTCCTCGTCCTCGACAAGATCGGCGAGGGGGGGATGGGCAAGGTGTACAAGGCGATCCACGTCCCCGACCGCCGGGTGATTGCCCTCAAAGTGGTCCGCCCGCAGCTCATGACCAACCGGGTCGTCCTGCGCCGGTACAAGCGCGAGGCGGCCGCGGCCGCCGCCCTCGACCACCCGAACATCGTCTCCCTGTACGACGCCGACGACGTCAACGGCCGGTACTACATCGCGATGGAGTACGTGGACGGGCTGGACCTCGCCCGGATGATGAAGGAGTACGGCAGCCCGCCGACGTCCGGGCTGCCGCAGTACCAGGAGGCGGTCGAGTACATCCGGCAGGCGGCGGTCGGGCTGTCGCACGCCCACGGCCGCGGTATGGTCCACCGCGACATCAAGCCGTCCAACCTGCTGGTCTACGGCACCCGGGCGCTGGTCGGAGAGATCGAGAAGCCGACGGTCAAGATCCTCGACATGGGGCTGGTCCGCGGGGTGATCGAGGAGGACGCCTCCGCCAGCGAGTTGACCCGCGACGGCACCGTGGTCGGCACCCCGGACTACATGGCCCCGGAGCAGGCCAAGAACTCCAGCACGGTGGACGCCCGCGCCGACCTGTACAGCCTCGGCTGCGCCCTGTACTTCCTGCTCAAGGGGCAGGCGCCGTTCCCCGACGGCAGCCCGATCGACAAGCTGCTGCGTCACCAGCTCGACCCGCCGCCGGATGTCCGCAAGTACCGCCCGGACGTGCCGGTCGGTCTGGCCGCGGTGATCGACAAGCTGCTCCGCAAGGAGCCGGGCGAACGCTACCAGACGGCCGAGGAGGTGGCGGCGGCGCTGGCCCCGTACTGCCCGGACCAGGCCGAGGCGGTGCCGGTCGATGAGTCGTTCGTCCTGGCCGCCCACCCGGACGCCATTGCCAAGTTGCCGCCGCAACGGCCGCCCACCACCGTCGTCGTGCCCACCGCCCCGCCGGCGCGGACCTCCGGGCCAGCGCGGGTGCGGGTGGTGCGGGCGGTCGGCGACGCCCCGCTCGGCGGGGTGGTGGACGCGGAGGTGGTCTCCCGGCCGCCGGCCCGCGTCCCCGGCCCGACGGCCGTCCCGCGGGCGGACAACTCGCCCAGTTCCGGCAGCCTACCCGGCAGCAGCCCGACCAAGCCACCGTCGAAGTCCACCCGGCCGCTGACGTCGACCGCGACCGGCCGGCGGCGCGACCGGGAGCGGACGCCGATCGCCCGCACCCGGCGGCGCCACCGCCGGACCGGGCCGTCGCCGGTGCTGATCCTGGTGCTGCTCAGCGGCGCGGTGGCGCTGGCGATCGGCGCCGCGTTCGTCATCAACGCGCTGATCCAGCGGCACCACGACACCCCCGCGACCGGCCGCAAGGCCGAGTTGACGCGCCCACTCGTCGCGTCCGTCACTTCCCCGTCCGGTGGACGGTCAGGAACACCGACCCGACCACCGGCGCCCCGTCCGCCGCTCGCAGGTTCATCGCCAACTGCATCTGCATGACCGGCCGCATCCCACGGACGGTGACGTGGACCGTCCGCCCGTCGGCCGACAACTTTGCCGCCGCGATCGGCACGTCGTCCTGGCCCTCCTTCTCCGGGTCGGACACCAGATACCGCTTCGACCCGTATTCCTTCGACCACCGGTAGCCCCACCATGCCGCGCGGTAATGGGTCGGGTCCTCGGCCAGCTTCCGATCCATTGGCCGGCTGAAGGTCAGCTTCAACCCGTCAGACACGACCTCCATCTTGACCGGCGCGTCGAGCGGCTTGCCGGTGGTGCGCACCCGCTGCAAGCAGCCGTCCTTCTCGGCGCAGGTCTGCCAGCCGTTGAGTCCGCAGACGTACAGGTTCCCGTCGGGGGCGAACCGCCCGCGGCAGACGCCGGAGAGGAACTTCAGCCCCAGGTCCCAGGCGCCGCCCTGCGAGCCGCCGTCGAACGGCTGCCGTAGCAGCACGAACGCCTTGCACCGGCCGTAGGACAGGTGCAGCGACAGCCCGGCCAGCGGCCACGTCGAGTCCTTCGGCACCCACACCTGCCCGCCGGCCGAGTTGTCCACCTCCCGCGGCAGCCAGCACAGCGGCGGGTCGAACGTCTTCGGCGGCACCTTGCGATGGTGCGCGCGCATGTCGCCGTAGAACCCGCCCTTCTTGTACTCGTCGATGCGCGTGGCCGGCATCCAGTTACCTTCCTGGTCCGCCCCGGTGAGGATGCCGGTCGGCGACATCCCTAGCCCGATCGGGTGGCGGAAGCCCGTGGCGAACACCTCGGCTTTGCTTCCGTCCTTGGACACCTTCATCAGGCAGCCGCCAGTCGGCAACTGGGTGTCGCCGGTCTTGAAGAAGTAGAAGTTGCCGTCCGGGTCGGTTTCCAGGCAGGTGTCGTAGGAGTGCTCGCCGGCGCCGGTGTCCCAGTCGTTGCACAGGCACTCGTAGAAGTCGGCCTCGCCGTCGGCGTTGTTGTCGTGCAACCGGGTGAGCTGGCCGCGCTCCAGCACGACGACCTTGCCGTCCACGACCTTCAGCCCGAGCGGGTGGTACATCCCCGTAGCGAACCGCTGCCAGTGGCACTCGGCCTTCGCCTCGTCCACGCGCACGAGCCAGACGTCGCCGTGGCAGGTGCAGACGGCGATGCGGCCATCCGGCAGAAAGTCCAGGCCGGTGCAGAAGAAGAGGGCCTTGAACGGGTTGTCGTAGGGGATGGTCAGCGTGTCGATGGCGAACGGGCCGTCGCCCTTGCCGCGGACGAGCTTCGTGACGAGCGGCTTGCCCCAGCGGGCGGGGCCGGGCTTGGTGAAGGCTGACGTGTCGAATGCGGGGCCGGACTGTTGGAGAACGCCGTACAGTGCCCGAGCCTCTGCGGTCGTGCCTTCGGCGAAGAGTAGCTTGATCCGTCGGACGTCCTCGGACGGGGGCACGCTGATGAAGGCCGCCGATCGGTCATCGAGTTGAACGCCGGGCACATTCCGGCCGACGACACCGGCCAAGTAGTACCTGTTGCCCGCCTCGACCATGACGAACGGTCGCCCGCGAGCGTCTCCGCGTCTGCACTCCTTGCCGTAGTCGGCCAGGAGTCGCCTCAGTTCCGTCTTCGAGGGTCCGATCTGGACATCGACGGTCAGGACGTCTTTCCCATTCAAGGTTTCGACCCACGGCGACTCCAGTATCTCGACACCCTCGACCGTATACTTCAACACGACTCGGTTGCCGTGAACGTATAGCCCGCGGTACTTCGCCCATTCCTCCGGCAGTGGATTCGTGGTGCCATCGCCTTTCGCGCCCCACTGGCCGCGCAGGTCTGCCCATCCCGGCCCGGTTGGGAAGGCAAACAATGGCTTTCCCGCCGGGGTCGGCGTGTTGAGTAGTCCGAACCGGCGGTCGCTGTGCTTCAGGTAGCCGCCGGTCCACCCGGCCGCGAACCGCAGGCTGTTGCGGTCGAACAGCACCGCCGCGTCGCCCTTCTCGCCAAGGCGGATCGCCGTCCCCTTGTAGACCATCTCCTGCTTGTCGCCGACCGGGTAGCGGAACGTGGCGTTGAGGAACGGGCCGGTGTCCATCCGCCGGAACCGGCCGTCCACCCAGTCCTTGTCGGTGGCCTTCTCCCACGGCTCGGCCTTGCCGGTCGCCGGCCGCGGCGTCCAGTCGGCCAGGTCCGGCGGCACCGCGGCTCGGACCGCCCGCGGCGGCGGGGCTGTTGGCGGGGCCGGCTTCGGTTGGGCGGAGGATGGGGCACAGATCAAGACGATGGCGGCGAGAGGGAGTGCGGTGCGGACGGGCATACAACAGGCTCCGTCGAAGGGTCTCGGGGTCGATGCTGATGCCATTACAATCGGCTACGCCTTGGCACGCCGGCGGGCGAGTTCGGACCGGATTTGCTCCCGGGCCTCCTCCCAGGGAATCAACTCCGCGGTCCCGTCGGCGACCAACTGGAGTCGGCGCTCGAACTCGGCCCGCCATTCCGGGTCGGCCATCAGCTGATCCGCCGCCTCGCGCGCCTCAAGGCAGTCCTGGATGTGTTCGGCGATCAGCCGTTGATCCTCGACCGGCAGGTCCATGATCCGTTCCAGCAAGCTCGCCACAGTTTCACTCATCGGGTTCTCCCGCGGGCCGCGATGCCGGTCGTGATTGTACCTCACAGCGTCGGGCCGATCGACCACGGGGCGAACTCCTCGCCAGCTCGGCCTACGAGCGCCTTCGCCAGGCCCGGACGCGTCTGCGCGCGTGACGGATGCTGAGGATCAGAACCTCGGACGGTAGGACTTCGTAGACGACCAGGTAATCAAACCGGCTGACCTTCAGATTGCGAATCTCCCGACCTCGCGTGGCGCGCGGCACACGGGAATAGGCGAGCGGGTTCGCCACGATCCGTTGGACCGTGGCGTAGACCTCGTCGGCGAAGTCGTCCCCCAGCCCGGTCCGCCGGGCGTCGTACCAGTCTACCGCGGCGTCGAACTCGACGCGAGCGGGAGCGAGGAACCGATACGTCACCCGCCGCGCCTCTTCTTGAGGCGATCCCGGGCCTCCCGGAACACCTGCTCGCCGTCGATCAACTCGGCCGTGCCGTCGGCGACGGACGCGAGCCGCCGCTCTAGTTCGGCCTGGAACTCGGGGTCGTTCAGGACCGCTTCTGCCGCCTGCTCTTGCGCCTCATCGCTCAGGCTCGCCCAGAGCTCGTCGGCGATCATCATCCGGTCGGTCTCCGGCAGGATGAGCACCTGTTCCAGCAGCTTTTTTGCCATCTCACTCATCGTCGCTCTCCCTCCTCGCCAGCGCCGCGCGTCGCTATGCGGGGACCGGTCCGGCGAAGTCCCGGACCCGCAGGATTTCGTTCGTTCCCCGGGGCCGGATGTCATTCGCGGTCAGCGTTAACAGGGCTACGGTTCGCCCGTCCGCGGTTACGAACTCCACCTCGAACACGGTGGCGGAATGGACGTGGACGACCGCCCCCAGGTCGCCCGCCAGCAGCCCGTGTTCGGGAACGTCCCGGGTCAGCACGACGGTGTCAAGTTCGCGGATCGCCATGTGTATGCTCCGACCACATCAGGCTGGGTATGCCGTCACGAACCTCGGCGTCGCTTCACCAGAACGGAGTATCCAGACCGTGCGGAGTGAAGTCGTTACTCCGCTCGGCGTGACCAGTGTGCCTTCGACCGCGTACTTGGTCCCGAACTCGGTGGCCTCGGTCTCGGCAACCTCGTTGTCTGCCACGATACTCGTCAGGCCGGCGGTCAACAGCTCGGCGTTGGTCTCATCATACCCCAGCGCCCGAAAGAACACGGCCTTGGATCGGCCGACCGGGTGCGCCAGTGACAGCAGATAACCGGTCAACTTCTCGACCGGTACGACGGCGGACTCGGCCCCGGGAAGTCGCATCGGCGGTCTTCCTCACAACGTCGGGCCGATCGACCACGGGGCGAACTCCTCCTCGCCGACGCCGTGGAGTTCGCTCTTGGTTTGCTGGCCGCTGGCCACCGCGAGAATCTTCTCGAAAATCTCCCGCCCGACCTCCTCCACCGGTGCGCCGTCCAGGATGCGGCCGGCGTTCACGTCCATGTCCCCCTCCATCCGCTCGTAGAGGGGCGTGTTGGTCGCCACCTTGATGCTCGGGGACGGCTTGCAGCCGTACACCGAGCCGCGGCCGGTCGTGAACACGCACACGTTCGCCCCGCCGGCCACGATCCCGGTCATGCTCACAGGGTCGTACCCCGGCGTATCCATCACCACGAACCCCTTCGCCGTCACCGGCTCGGCGTACTGAATAACATCCACCATTGCTGTGCTGCCGGACTTGGCGATCGCCCCGAGCGACTTCTCGTAGATGGTCGTCAGCCCGCCCTCCTTGTTGCCCGGCGACGGGTTGTTGTTGATCTCCGCCCCGAAGAGTGTCGTGTACCACTCCCACCACTTGATCCGCTCGATGAGCTTCTCGCCCACTTCTTTCGACACCGCCCGCCGGGTCAGGACGTGCTCGGCCCCGTAAATCTCCGGCGTCTCGCCGAGGACGGACGTGCCGCCCTGCTGCACGATCAGGTCCGACGCGACGCCCAGCGCCGGGTTGGCGGTGACGCCGCTGTTGCCGTCGGAGCCGCCGCAGTTGGTGCCGAGGATCAGGTGCTTGGCCGGCAACTGCACCCGCCGCACGTCGTTGACCCGCGGCAACAGGTCCAGCACCGCCCCGACGCCGGCCTCGACCGTCTTGCCGATCCCGCCGCACTCCTGGATGGTCAGCACCGGCGGCGCCTTCTTCGGGCCGCCGAGCTGGAGCAACCCCTCAGCCTCGATCAGGTGCGTCGCCTGCACGATCTCGCACCCCAGCCCCACGAGGATGTACGCCGCCACGTTCGGGTGCTTGGCGAAACCGGCCAGCGTCCGTTCGAGTTGCTTGTGGTCCGGCCCCTCGTACTGCATGCCGCAGCCCATCCGGTGGACGATCGGCACGACCCCGTCCACGTTCGGGTAGTCCTTCAGCACCCCCAGTGCCCGCACCCGCTCGGCTATGTACTTGCTCGTGCTGGCCGAGCAGTTCACCGTGCTGATGATGGCAACATAATTGCGGGTGCCGTAGCGCTGATGCGCGGCGCGGTCGGAGCCGCGCTCGTAGCCCATAAAAGTGCGCCACTCCTGCGGCGCCGGCATCGGGGCGGGACGGTCGGCGCAGAACGCGTAGTCCCGTTCGAAGCGTTCGGCCTTGACGTTGTGGACGTGGACATGGTCGCCCGGCGAGATGTCCTTGCTGGCGAAGCCGATCACCTGGCCGAACTTGCGGACCGGGTCGCCCTCCGGGATGCGTTCGAGGGCGAACTTGTGGCCCATCGCGATCGCCTTCGGGACGGTCAGGGTGCCGCCGTCGAGGTCGAAGTTCGTGCCGGCGGGGACCGGCCGGGCGGCGACGGCGATGTTGTCCTGCGGCCGCAGGCGGACGGCGTACCGGGACAGCGGGACGGCAGACATGGCGGTGGCCCTTGTCGATCGCAGGAGGGGGCGTGGCGGACACCGTCACGGTACACGAAAAACCCCGCGGCGACCAACCGCGGGGCGGCGTGGAGGCTGAACCACGACGGCGACTACGGGAACTCGATGTTCAGCTCGCTGGTGTCGTCGGTGATCGTGTACTTCACCCCGGACGTCTCGGGGTCCCGGTACTTCTCGGGTAGCGAGACGGGCGCGACCCGCGGGGCCGACGACCGCTCGCCCGAGGACGACCCCGACCCCGACGGGGACTCCATGATGCCGACCTTCACCTCGCCCGGGACCACGTCGGTGATGACGTACGTCCCGTCCGGCTGGATCGACGCGGCCGAGTACGACCCCCCCGGCCCCGAGAACTTCAGGATGCCGGAGTGGAGCTTCTGGCCCTTGTACGAGACGGTGCCGTTGACCGTCACCTTCTTGATACCCTTGCTCGAGCAGCCCGAGCCGACGACGAGGACGACCGCCGCCAGGCCGAGGAGCCGCCCGGCGCGATTCCGAGACGACAGGGTTAGCATGGTGTTGACGTTCACAGGTTGAGGAAAGGTGAGGGAGGCGCAACCCGAGGTCGCGCCTCCCGGAGTGTCCGCCCGCCGGCACGGCGGGTTACCAGTCGCCGTTGACGAGGCCGTCCTTCGGCCAGATCGCCCGCACCCACGCCGTCCCGCTGACCGACGTCGAGACCATCCGCACGCTGCCGTCCATCAGCCCAACGACGCAGCCGGCCGCGTCCATGGCCTGGACGAAGTACGGGTTGCACGCCTGGACGGTCGGCGCGCTCTGGGGCACGGCCGCGGTCGAGTTGACCACCACCGTGCACGCCGAGCCGTCGCCCTGGGAGGTGCCGGCCATCTTGCTGCTCATCAGCCGGGTGTCGAAGTACGGCCCCCGCTCCCACCGCCAGTTGACCCGGTACGCCCACAGCTTGTGGAAGTAGTTGTTGGGCGGCGACCCGGAGGTGGAGTCCGGCTCGCCCAGCCCGCACCGGCCGTACTGCTCCGCGAACCCGACCGTGTTCGACGTGCCGTCGGGGATGCCTTGCAGGGTCATCTTGGAGACCGTGTTGCCCCCACACGGGACGCCGAAGATGGCGTGGTTGGCCCCGTAGTTGGAGATCGCCCACGTCCCGCCGTTCTTCTCCTTCCACACATCCAGCGGGGCGGACGGGTCCCGGGGGGAGATGTACGTCTTGATCCGCATGGACCCGGCGTTGTTCGGCGACTTCTCCCACGCCCCGCCGTTGGTCATCCCGAGGTTGTAGATCGCCGACTGCTCTACGTAGGGCAGCAGGAAGAAGTAGACCGAAGAGAAGTTCTTACCCGGCATGACCCGGTCGGCCAGCGGCGGAACGGTGCCGTTGGCGTCGTGGTAGTTGTGCACTGACAGGGCGATCTGCTTGACGTTGTTCTGGCTCTGGGTCCGGGCGGCCGCCGCCCGGACCTTCTGCACCGCGGGCAGCAGGAGGCCGATCAGAATGGCGATGATGGCGATGACGACCAGCAACTCGATCAGCGTAAACCCCGACTTCCGCATGGGAAGTCGGTCCGAGCGGAGAGACATGCTTCTTGGCTCCACAGAAAGGACTTCGAATAGGACGACCGAGGCGGGACCGATGACGATCGGCGATCAGCCCTGACCATACGAAGTCTATGCGCCGGCTCGCCGGCCGGCGAGCGACTTTTTAAGAGAACGTTAATTATGATAGCCGCTGCGAGCGGAACGCAACTCGTGCCTCGTCAAAAAGATGTGGCGTCCCATCTCGAAGCGGTCCGCGCACGGTGGGGTCGGTCCGAATCCCGACCTCCGGGCTGCGCCCGTTCTGCCGGCCGTGCGGCGCCTGCGGCGCGGTTCCCCGAAAAAGAAGCCCGGCCGACGGTTGCTGCGACGGGTAGAGTCGCTAGGATACTGCGAGACTTCTCCAGTTTAACGGCGGGTACACCTCACCCGACAGGGAGGAGCGGCGGCTCGGGAGGTCGGACCGGTGTCCACCCTAACGGCTCGGAAAGGCTGGGCGATGGAAAAGTACATGTGCTACGGGGCGCTCGGCGTCGCCGCGGTCATGTTCCTCTTGTTCCTGCTCGACCTGCTCGCCGGGTTCCCGTTCGGGGGCGGCTCATTCCTGCTGGCCGACATCCTGGGCCTGCTCGCCAGCGCCGTCGTCGCCTACCTCGGGTTCAACGCCAGCCGCGACCTGAAAGGCTAATTCAAAGTTCAAAATTGAAGATGGCTTTCTCCGGTCTTCAATTTTGAACTTTGAATTTTGAACTTTGAACTGCTATCACCGCGTCGATCAGCCCGTCGGCGGTGAACACCTCCGCCTCGGCCGCCACCGGTAGCCCCAACTCGCGGACCGCGCGGCCCGTCTCCGGGCTGATCGCCACCAGCTTCACCTCGCCCCGCAACACCCGGCCCTGGATCGTCTCGTCGAACGCGCTCAGTAGGGCGCGGGCCACGTTCGAGCTGGACAGGGTAACGTACCCGATCTCCCCGCGGCGCAGGGCCGCCAGCGACTCGGCGTCCGGGTCCACCGCGTCCACCTGCTCGTAAACCGTCACCTGCTCGACGTGGGCGACCTTGGACAACTCCTGCCGCAGCACGTCCCGACCGCGGTTGGCGCGGGCGAGCAGCACCCGGGCGCCGGCGACCTCGTTCGCCAGCGCCTCGGCCAGCCCCTCGGAGCTGTACGCCGTGGGGGGAACAACGTCGGGCGTCAGATGGTACTGCCGCAGCGCCTCGGCGGTCTTCGGGCCGATGGCCGCGAGCCTCACCCCGCCGAAGGCGCGCAGGTCGTGGCCGAGCTTTTCGAGCCGGCGGACGAACCCATACACGCCGTTGGCGCTGGTGAAGACGACCCAGCCCCACTGGCCGGCCCGCAACTCGCCGATGGCCCGGTCGAGCGGCCCGAAGTCGGCTGGGTCGCGGACCTCGACGGTCGGCAGCAGGTGCGGCACCGCCCCGAGCAGCTCCAGCCGGCGGAGCATCGGCCCAGCCTGGTGGCGGGGCCTGGTAACAAGCACCCGCCGGCCGTATAGCGGTCGCTTCTCGAACCACGAACGCGCCGCCCGCTGGTCCACCACCGCCCCGATCAGGATCAGCCCCGGTGCCTCCAGACCGGCGTGCCGCCGCGCCGCCTCCAGGTCGCGCAGCGGCGCGAACACCGACCGCATGTCGCCGGTGCTGGCCCGCTCGACGATCGCCGACGGCGTGTCCGGGGCCTTGCCGTGCTTGACGAGTTCGGCCACGATCATCGGCAGCCGGGCGACGCCCATGTAGACGGCCAGCGTCCCGGGGAACCGGGCCAGCGCCGCCCAGTCGAGCCGGCTGCCGGGCTTGTTCGGCAGCTCGTGACCCGTGACCAGCGCGACGGCGCTGGAGTGCCGCCGGTGCGTGAGCGGTATCTCCAGGTACGCGGCGGCGGCCAGCGCCGCGGTGACGCCGGGGACGATCTCGTAGCCGATGCCGGCGGCGCGGAGGGTCTCGGCCTCCTCACCGCCACGGCCGAAGACCAGCGGGTCGCCGCCCTTGAGCCGGACGATCGTCTTGCCGGCCCGGGCCGCCTCGATCAGCTTGGCGTGGATGTGCGGGTACTTGTCCGGGTGCTGCCCCGGTAGGTCGCGGACGCAGACGCGCTCGGCCGCGGGGTTGGCCAGGTCCAGCGTCCGCCGCGGGACGAGCTGGTCGTACAGGACCAGGTCGGCCTTGGCCAGCAGCTCCGCGGCGCGGAGGGTGAGCAGCCCCGGGTCGCCGGGGCCGGCCCCGACCAGGAAGACGCGCGGCTCGGAGGGGTCGGCCATGAGGTTAGCTTATCAGATGGGCGTTCACCCCTCCCCCGGCCCCTCCCCGCTTCGGGGAGGGGAGGAAGAATGGAACGGCCC
>DASSAT010000176.1:0-12089 GCA_035699305.1 Fimbriiglobus sp.
TGGGACCGCGGCCGTCCCGGCCGCTCTTGCTGTGCGAATCGGGAGCCAGCATCGACACCCCAGCGCCCTGACCCGCCGAGCAAGAGCGGCCGGGACGGCCGCGGTCCCGGGAGTTTACGGTTGCGGCGTCCGGGTCGCGGGCGTAGATTCGTGTAATAGGTAGACGCGGCTGGCGCCGCCGACGCCTCCCACCCCCTGCCGGGCGCGAGTCCGGCATCCGTAGGTGAGTCCGCAGGAATGCCGATCCGATCGCGTCTGGCCTGGGCCGCACTGGCGCCCGTCGCCGCGCTGGCGCTGTGCGCCACGGACCGCCGTGCCGGGCCGCAAGCGCTCGCCGCCGACCCGCCTGCCGACAAGACCTTCGAGCGGAAGGTCGTCCCGCTGCTGACCAAATACTGCTTCGCCTGCCACAACTCGGACAAGCAGAAGGGCGGGGTCGCGCTCGACGCATACCGGAGCGAGGCGCTCGCCCGCAAGGACCGGATGACCTGGGAGACGGTGCGGAAGGTCGTCGCGGACGGCCACATGCCGCCCAAGAAAAAGCCGCACCCGACCCGGGAGGAAAAGGCTCTCCTCCTCGGGTGGATCGAGAACACGCTCTCGTCGGTCGATTGCACCGGCCCGCAAGACCCCGGCCGGGTGACGCTGCGGCGGCTCAACCGGACCGAGTACAACAACACCGTCCGCGACCTGTGCGGCGTCACCATCACCCCCGCCGACGCCTTCCCGGCCGACGACGTCGGGTACGGGTTTGACAACATCGGCGACGTGCTCTCCCTCCAGCCGATCCTGCTGGAGAAGTACCTGGCCGCCGCCGACCGGGTGCTGGAGGCCGCGATTCCGCCCCTCGGTCCCGTCCCCACGACGAAGCAGGGCTTCCGCGCGCAGAATATCCAGACCATTCCCCGGTCGGCCCGAATCCGGGTGAAACGCAACGACCGACCGCGGATCGTCCTGACCACCGAGGGCGAGGCGTACCTGGAGAAATTCAACTTCCCGGCCACCGGCGAGTACACGGTCCGCGTCCGCGCCTGGGGCGCGAAAGCTGACGGCAAGTCGCCGGAGCTGACGATCCGCGTGAACGGTCGGGACGTCAAGACGCTCCCCGTGGACGCCCCGAAGGACAAGCCGGCCGTGTATCAGGCGCGGACGCGGGTGGAGGCCGGAGAGCGGCGCGTGGCGGCCGCGTTCGCCAACCCGACCCCCGAGGCGAAGGAGCCGCGGTCGTTGGGGATCGAACTGATCGAGATCGAGGGGCCGTTCGGCAAGAACCGGCGGCCGATCCCCGAGTCGGCCAAGCGGCTCATCGTCGCCGTCCCCGACGGCCCGGCCGACGCCGCCGACGCCGCCCGCAAGATCGTCGCCGAGTTCGCCCGCCGCGCCTTCCGCCGGCCGGTCAAGCCCGCCGAAGTCGAGCGACTGATGACGCTCTACGCCCTCGCCGAGTCGAAGGGGGAGCCGTTCGAGAAGGCGATCCGGCTGCCGCTCAAGGCGGTGCTGGTGTCGCCGCACTTCCTCTTCCGCATCGAAGACGACCCGAAGGAGCCGGGCGGCGTCCGTACGCTCGACGACTTCGAGCTGGCCACCCGGCTGTCGTACTTCCTCTGGTCGAGTATGCCCGACGAGGAACTGTTTGCCCTCGCCGGCCGCGGCGAGCTGAGTAAGCCCGGGGTGCTCAAGGTCCAGATCGACCGGATGCTCAAGGACCCGAAGAGTTCGGCGCTGGTCGAGAACTTCGCCGGCCAGTGGCTCCAGCTGCGCAACCTCAAGACGGTCAGCCCGGACCCCGGGACGTTCCACGGCTGGGACGACGACCTGCGGGCGGCGATGGCGATGGAGTCGGAGCTGTTCTTCGAGTATGTCGTCAAGAACGACCGTAGCGTGCTGGAGTTCCTCGACGCCGACTATACCTTCGTCAACGAGCGGTTGGCGAAGCACTACGGCATCCCGAAGGTGTACGGCCGCAGCTTCCGCCGGGTGAAACTACCCGACAATCGCCGCGGTGGCGTCGTGACGCAGGCGAGCGTGCTGACTGTCACCTCGAACCCGACCCGGACCTCGCCGGTGAAGCGCGGCAAGTGGGTGTACGAGAACATCCTCGGGCTGACGGCGCCGCCGCCGGCCCCGGACGTGCCAGAGCTGCCGCCCGTCGGCCAACTCAAGGGGACGCTCCGCCAGCAGATGGAGCAGCACCGCGCCAACCCGAGCTGCGCCACCTGCCACGCCAAGCTCGACCCGCTCGGGTTCGGGCTGGAGAACTTCAACGGGATCGGCGCCTGGCGCGACAAGGACAACAACCTGCCGGTGGACGCGACCGGGGTGCTGCCGGACGGCAACAAGTTCGACGGCCCCGCGGAACTCCGCAAGGTCCTGCTCGGCAAGGCCGATCAGTTCCGACGGTGCCTGGCCGAGAAGCTGATGACGTACGCGCTCGGCCGGGGGTTAGAGTATTATGATAAGTGCGCACTCGACGAGGTTACGGCTAAACTGAAGTCCGGGAATGACCGGTTCTCCGCGCTGGTGCTGGCGATCGCCGAGAGCGACGCCTTCCGCAAGCGCAAAGGCCAGAGGAGAGAGTAATGCCCGTCCACCCGCGATTCTCCCGCCGGACCGCCCTGAAGGGTCTGGGGACCGTCGTCGCCCTGCCGTGGCTTGAGTCCTTGGCCCGCGCCGCCGCGCCGGCCGCGGGCGCCGCGCCGCGGCGGCTCGCGTTCCTGTACGTCCCCAACGGCATCAACATGCGCGAGTGGACGCCGGAAGGCGCGGGCAAGCTCGGGGCGCTGACGGACATCCTCGAACCGCTGGAGCCGTACAAGGGGTACGTCAACGTCCTCACCGGGCTGGAACTGGACAAGGCCAAGGCCAACGGCGACGGCCCCGGCGACCACGCCCGGGCGATGTCCGCGTTCCTGACCGGCCGCCAGCCGCGCAAGACCCACGGCGCCGACATCCGGGCCGGCATCTCCGCCGACCAGCACGTCGCCAACGCGGTCGGCGACCGGACCCGGTTCCCGTCCCTGGAACTCGGGATCGAGAAGGGGCTTAACGCCGGCAACTGCGACTCCGGGTACAGCTGCGCGTACTCGGCGAACCTCTCGTGGCGCGGCGAGGCCACCCCCAACGCCAAGGAGACCGACCCGAAGCAGGTGTTCGAGCGGCTCTTCGGCAACAACGACCCGAAGGAACTCGCCGAGGCCCGGGCGAAGCGCGACCTGTACAACCGCAGCGTCCTCGACTTCGTGATGGAGGACGCCAAGGGCTTGGGCAAGACCCTCGGCAAAGGCGACCATCACAAGCTCGACGAGTACCTGACCTCGGTCCGCGAGGTCGAGCAGCGGATCGAGAAGGCCCGACGGGCCGCCGCCAGCCGCAAGCCGGTCCCGAAGCCGGGCATGGCCGAGCCGTCCGGCGTCCCGAAGGAGGTCAAGGATCACATCCGCCTGATGGCCGACCTGCTGGTGCTGGCGTTCCGCACCGACCTGACTCGGGTGGCGACGTTCCCGCTGGCCAACGACGGCAGCAACCGGCCGTACCCGTTCATCGGTGTCGCCGAGGGGCACCACGACTGCTCGCACCACGGCGGCAACCCGGACAAGCTGGCGAAGATCAAGAAGATCAACACCTTCCACGCTGAGCAACTGGCGTACCTCGTCGGCCGGATGGCGGCGGTGAAGGAGGCGAACGGCAAGACGCTTCTGGACAACGTGATGCTGGTCTACGGCGGTGGCATCGGCGACGGCAACCGGCACAACCACGACGACCTGCCGATCCTGCTCATCGGCAAGGGCGGCGACACTATCGACGGCGGCCGACACCTGACGTACCCGCGGACGCCGCTGATGAACCTGTACCTGTCGCTATTCGACCGCATGGGCTGCCCGACCGACCGCTTCGGCGACAGCACCGGCCGGCTGAAGATCTGACCCTCACTCAATGGTTGACCGGAGCGGCCCGCGTTTCACCCGCGCGGGCCGTTCCTCCTTTCCAGTCAAATGACGCGACGGCTGCGGCAAGCTTCCGTGTACGCCGATTCGAAATCGACCGGTACGAAAAGATCACCGATAAGGCGTAACGGCATAGTTGGCAACTGGCTTCCGACGGAGAACGTTTCAAACCAGAGGTCCAATAGCGGCTTGCTCTCTCGCAGCACCGGCCGGTATGAGACCGCGTACAAGCCAGGTTCGGGCGGCAGGTCCACGTCTTCAGGGGCGTCGATCAGTCTGGCAATCTCGTTGTGCATGTTCGCCCGGCGCGTCGTGACGACGTCAATGACGATCAGGCTAACGCCGTTGGCCAGATAGCTGGCGCACTTGACCGCAAATGCCCTCCGTTCCGACTCCCGATCCTTGTTCCCCTCGCTAACGAGTTCGATCGCCCCGACCAACTTACGACCTCCATCGAGGTCATACACCCGAATCTCAAACGTGTCGGGGAAGACGGCGTCGATCGTTCTCGCGGGTGCCGGCGGCGCCCAAGTACTTGGGAGTACGGCGGTCGTTGGCCCGTTCGTCCGTCCAACGGCCAACTGCTCCTCCTCGGCCGCTGCCACGTCGATCTCGACCCCCCCACCCAGCCGGATGTTCTCCAGAATCTGATACCGCGCGGGTAGGATCTCGTTCAACCGGTCCGCGATCCGCGTCGCCCAGTTGGAGTGCAACGACTCCCACGGCAACCTGTACTTGACCGGCGGCCGGAAGTGGTCGAGAAGCGGCATGGCGAGCCCTCGCGTGTACCCGCGTCCAGACTACCCGATGACCCGCCGGTTTGCCATGCGCACGTCACAGCCGACGGCGCGGTTGCCCAGCCAGGCGTCCCAGGCGCCGTGGTCGGCCACGTCCACCCTCTCGGCCTGGGCCGCCTGCTGCAAGCCGACCTGCAACTCGTGAAGGATTTCGCTGTCCATCAACTCGGGGTGCTCGGCCAGGTGGGCGTGCAGCACGCGGTAGATCAGCTTTCGCTCGCTCAACGGGTAGTCGTTCACGACAATTCTCCGAATCCTGGAATCTAATCCAATTCTACGGGTCACACGGGTAGGGGCGGTAGCGGACCGCCTACAATGTGGTGCTCCCGTGCCCCCCGACCGCGCCGAGGGTCCGCCGTTGACCGCAGCCCGACCGAGTACGCTCAAGGAACTCCGCGAGAGCGGCTGGAAGTCGAAGCCCGTCAAGGACGAACTCCGCGACAACTTCCTCGCTGCTCTCAAGCGCGGCGACGACTTGTTCCCCGGCATCGTCGGGTACGAGGACACGGTCGTCCCGGAGATCAACATTGCCGTCCTCGCCGGCCACGACATGCTCTTCCTCGGCGAGAAAGGACAGGCCAAGAGCCGACTGATGCGGTCGCTGGTGCGGTTCCTCGATGAAGCGGTCCCGTACCTCGACATCCCCGGCTGCCCGGTCCACGAAGACCCGTACAAGCCGATCACCAAGGCCGGCCGGGAACTGCTGGCGACCACGCCAGATGAGCGAGTGCCGATCGCGTGGTGGCCGCGGGCGGAGCGCTACGCGGAGCGGCTCGCGCCGGGGACGAAGTTCGCCGACGTGATCGGCGAGATCGACCCGGCCAAGCTCGCCACCGGCACCAGCATGTCGGCCGAGGACGCCCTGCACTTCGGGCTGATCCCCCGGATGCACCGCGGCATTTTCGCCATGAACGAAATCCCCGAGTTGGACGAACTGATCCAGGTCGGGCTGTTCAACATCCTCGAAGAGCGGGACGTGCAAATCCGCGGCTACCCGATCCAGTTCGACCTGGACGTGCTGGTGCTCTTCTCCGCGAACCCGACCACCTATAACCGCTCCGGCAAGGTGATCCCGCAGCTCAAGGACCGCATCGGCTCGCTGATCCAGACGCACTACCCGACCGACCGTGGGCTGGGCATCCAGATCACCGAGCAGGAAGCGAACCTCGACCTCGGCGGTGAGTTCCCGGTCCAGGTGCCGTACTTCATGAAGGAGGTGATCGAACAGGTCTCGGTCGCCGCGCGCAAGTCGAAGTATGTGGACCACGCCAGCGGGGTCAGCGCCCGGCTCTCGATCGCCAATTACCGGACGATGGTCGCCTCGGCCCGGCACCGCGGCGTCATCCTCGGCGAGAAGCCGGCGGTGCCACGGGTCAGCGACCTGGGGCACCTGCCGACCTCGTCGCTGGGCAAGATCGAACTCGACCTGATGGGCACGCACCAGATGTCGGAGCGGCAGGTGTTGGAGGCGATCGTCGCCGAGGCGATCGGGGTGGTGTTCGACGAGTACGTGGACAAGCACGGGCTGGAGGAGATCGCCGAGGTGTTCGGCCGGGGGGTCCGGATCGAGGTCGGCGACCTGCTCCCGTCGGCCGAGTACGCGCGGCGCTTGAAGCGGGTGCCGAAGGCGTGGGACAAGGCGTTCGAGGTGAACGTCGGCGAGTCCGACGCGATGCGGGCGTCGTGCGTGGAGTTCGTCCTCGCTGGGTTGTATGCTACGGATAGGATCAGCCGATCGACCAAGCACGGCCGCATCGTGTACGAGACGTGAGCGAGGGCGGAGCGATGATGGCCGAAGTGACGCTGTATTACCAGGAGCGGGCCGACGGGGGCCGGCGGTCGGGGCTGTATGTAGACGGCTCGCCCGCCCTGGGGGTCTTCGTCGAGGGGGGCGAGGAGTCCGACCCGGCGCTGCTCTGGTATCTCGATTTGGTCTGGGAGACGGACACACCCCCGACGAGCCAGGAAGCCGCGCGCGCCTGGCTGGCTGATCGCGCCGACGACATCCGGGCCGTGCTGGAACAGACCGCCGACGAGTTGGAAGTCGGGATCGACGTCGATCTCATCCCCTGGCGTCGGGAGTGGCAGACCGGCCGCGGGCCGGTGTGCATCGCCGTGTCGGCGATGCGGCGGTTCGCGGCGGTAGACGTGGGCCGACGGGTCCGGGATCTCGCCGCGCGGTGGGGCAGCCTGTACCCGAGCCTTGCCCCGGTGGGTTGATGCCGTGGCTCGGCGGGTGATCGATCATAACGTGGTGCTGGGCAACTGGCACGGGCGGGGGCCGGGTCGTAAGCCTGTCCGGTCGGAGGAAACCGCCCGGCAAGCGGCCCGGAGCTGGCTGCGGGAACACCCCGAGGACGGCCTTGTTACGCCGGTGCGGCTGGAATTCATCGCGGGCACCAAGGACCGCGAAGAGCAGCGACTCGGCGACCTGTTCCTGGGCGAGTTCCCGTTGTTCGACGACGGCCGAATCCTCCCCGAGGACTGGGGCGCCGCGGAGCGGTTCGCCCGCCGCATCCGTGGGACCGGAGGAGCGCGGGGTGTGATCGACTGTCTCATCCTCGCCCTCTGTGTGCGGCTGCACGCAGACCTGTACAGCCTGGACAAGGGGGCACGGCTCCATTGACGGAGCTAGAGCCGTCGTGGGTATCATGTGCGAGACGTGAGGACGGGTCAGTGTCTACGAGCGTCATTAGCTATGAAGAGCGGCTGAACCGTGACCCGCGCTGGGCACTACGGGAGGGAAGTATGCACTTCGAGAAGGAAAGTGCGGTCTTTCAGACGATGGAGAAGATTTCGAGGAGACTCACGGCCCTTGGAATCGCCCACGCGGTCGCCGGCGGGATGGCCATGTTTCAGCATGGGTATCGTCGCTTCACCGAGGATGTGGACATCCTCGTCACCCGTGACGGCTTGAAAGCCCTGCACGATAAGCTCGTCGGCTTGGGATACGTTCCGTCGTTCGAGGGCAGCAAAAACTTGCGCGACGCCGAAACCGGAGTACGGGTCGAGTTCCTCGTGGCCGGCGATTACCCCGGGGACGGGAAGCCCAAACCGGTCGTCTTCCCCGACCCTGCGGCCGTCGGCATCGAAGTCGGTGGAGTTCAATGCGTCAGCCTGCCCGCACTTATCGAGTTGAAGCTGACCTCTGGTACGGCCGCGTGGCGGCTGAAGGACCTCGCCGACGTGCAGGAAATGATCCGGGTACTCGGCCTGTCGGACGACTTCGCCGATCGCCTTCATCCCACCGTCCGGGACAAGTTCCGGGAGTTGGCCGCTGTTGTCCGCGACGCTCCGCACGAACCCGAATAGCCACACATGAGCAACCCCAACCGCCTCGGCGGGGTCATCCATACGTACCAGAAGTACGACCCGTCCCGGTTCCCCTCGCCGACCCAGCCGCCGCCGGACCTCGTCTCGCCGGCGTTCGAGCACCTGCTCCACTACGGCGACCTGTCGGAACTGACCGAAGAGCAGTTGGCTCAGATGGTCAGGATCGACCCGAGCCAGATCGCCGGGCTGGGGCCGAGCATCGACCACCTCCGGCAACTGCTCCTGGAGCGGAAGCGGAAGATCCTCGAAACCTACGAGACGAAGGCCGTCCAGAAGGAGACGGAGCGCGCGTTTCGGTCCAAGGCCGGCGAAACGACGCCGCCGGAGAAGTTCCGCAAGCGGTTCGACGAGGCGGTGAAGGAGGAGCAACTCCGCGACCTGGAGGACCTGTACTTCCGCGCCGGCGACGACCGCGGCCGGTTCGCCCGCGATCTGGTGCAACTCGTCGAACGGCTCGGTGAGAAGTACCAGGTGGACGAACTCGCCGGGAAGTACGACTTCACCGGCCGGCAGAAGTTGACCATCCCCGAGGCGCTGGCGATCAAGGAGGAACTGGAGGAGATCGACAAGCTCCTCAAGCAACTCGAAGAGGCGCGCAAGAACGCCCAGGTCGGGTACGTGGACCTGGAAGAGCTGGCGCGGTTCGTCGATCAGGCGGACGTGGACCAACTGCGCAACCTTCAGCAACAGATCGACGACTACCTGCGCGAGCTGGCCAAGGAACAGGGGATCGACGGCGACGCGAAGAAGGGTTTCCAGATGACCCCGAAGGCGTACCGGCTGTTCCAGTCGAAGGTACTCTCGAAGATTTTCGCCGACTTGCAAGCGTCGCGGACCGGCCGGCACCCGGACGCGGTCCTCGGCGAAGGCGCGACCGAATCACCACGAACCAAGCTCTATGAGTTCGGCGACTCCGTCACCCACATGGACATCCCGGCCAGCTTCACCAACGCGCTGTTGCGCAACGGCCCGGGGCTGCCGGTGCGGATGGCCCCGGGCGACATCGTCATCCACAAGACCCGCAACACGCCGAAGGCGGCGACGGTGGTGCTGCTCGACATGTCCGGGTCGATGCGCTACGACGCGATGTACGTCAACGTCAAACGGATGGGGCTGGCATTGGACGGGCTGATCCGCTCGGAGTACCCCGGCGACTACTTGCAGTTCGTGGAGATGTACACCTTTGCCAAGCCGCGGCCGGTGGCCGAGGTGGCGGGGCTGATGCCCAAGCCGCCGACCCTCACCCAGCCGGTGGTCCGTCGGAAGTACGACATGGCTAACCCGAAGTTCACCGAGTTCGACGTGCCGTGGCACTTCACCAACATCCAACACGGGCTGCAGACCGCCCGCCGCTACCTGGGCAACCGCGACACGCCAAACCGGCAAGTGATGCTCATCACCGATGGGCTACCGACGGCGCACTTCGAGGGGAGCATGTTGTACCTGCTCTACCCGCCCGACCGGCGGACGGAGGAGGCGACACTACGTGAGGCGATGCTCTGCGCCCGCGAGGGGATCACGATCAACATCTTCCTGCTGTCTAGCTGGAACCAGTCGCCGGAGGACATCCGGTTCGCGTACAAGGTGGCCGAGTCCACCAAGGGTCGGGTGATCTTCACCGCCGGCCGCGAGTTGGATCGGTACGTCGTCTGGGACTACATCAAGCGGCGGAAGACGATCGTGTCGTGAGGTCCGCGTAGCGGTCCGGCCGCAGGCCGGACGCGGGTGCGCTGGCAGCGCCCCTGCTGCGCCACCTCACCACCCCCCAGCCCACGCCGGCCGCCGCGACCCAGCCCCACAGTCCGGGCACCATCTTCGGCGCCCACGGCCCGCCCCACCACATCAGCGCCCCGAGCACGACCCCGCACCCGGTCAGCCACGCGAAGTCCGGCCGGTAGCGCGGGTACTCGCGGAGTGTCAGCGCGACTACCCAGAACCCCGGTGCGATCAGCGGCACGAACCAGCGCACCGAGCAGCACTGCCCGCCGTAGTTGCTCGACGTGGCCGCGTAGAGCAGGACCGTCAACGCGGACCAGCCGATACAGAACGCAAGCGCCGGTCGCAGCTCCCGACGCCTCAGCCCGAGCAGCACCGCGCCGCCGGGGGCGAGCCACAACGGGATGTTGTTGAGCAGGATGCCCTTCTTACCGATCACCAGGTCCGCAGCGTACAGCGCCAGCCAGCCGGGGCCGTGTCTCAGGCTGCCGGTCATCACGTCCCCGACGAACGGGCTGCCGGGCCAGTTCAAGTACTCGGGGACCATGTTCGCCGGCAGCAGCGTCCCGGCGATGGCGTAGTTCAGGGCGTGGTGCGCCACGACCCACGGCAGCGCGGCAAGGCCAACGATTGCGACCGGCTTCCAGCCCCGATAGGCCCACACGCAGTACGGGGCGAGGCAGACGAGCTGCACCGGCCCGACGCCCAGGTCGCAGGTGTACGCGAACCCGGCCGCGGTGCCGACGACGACCGGCCAACCTCGTTTCCTACAGCGGTTCGCCAGCCCGAGACACATCATCGCGGCCGCGCCAAGAAACAGAATGTGGCTATTGACGTGTCGGGAATACGCCGGCGCGACCGTCCCGAACGCGACCGCCACGGTCAGCAGGAACAGCGTACTTCCACTCAGCCCGACCGTCGCCCCGAGCTGACGGATGGCGATGACGGTTACGATGTACGCCAGCCCGGACGAGGCGACGGTGAGGAACCAGCAGAACAGGTCAGGCCGTTCGCCCGCCGTCGGCCCGCCGAGGGTCAGCCACGCCCGGTAAAGGCCCGCCATCAGCACGTTCGGGACCGGCGACTTGTCCGAGTAGAAGTGCCCGCCGATTTGCAACTTGTCGAGGGTGCCGAGCGTCAGCAGGTCCGCGCGGCCGGGCGGGTACGGCGTCGGCTGAGTTTCCGGCGGCACCCGGACGAAGACGGAGTCGTCGATGACGAACGTGCCGCGTTCGCCCAGCGACTCGGCCGTGGCCAGGCGGCTGCCGTCGTTCCACCCGCCGGCGTATGGCTGTGCCCCGACCAGCGCGACGACCACGGCCGCCAGCACTACCGCCCGGCCCGCCAACCGCCAGCGCCCATCGACCGGTCCGTCTGTCATGGGGAACGTCCTGACTCGTGGTAAAGCCTCTTGATCTCACGGGCGATGCGCCGGTTCAGGAACCGCGGGGCGAACTTGTTGACCAGGAGCATCCTCTTCGCCTCCGACCCGAGCACCACCTCCGTCTTGCCCGCCCGCAGCGCGGCGACGATCCGCCGGGCGACCTCGGCCGGCTCCATCCCGCTCTCGAACGGCAGGTCGGCCCGGCCGTCCCTCCGCAGAAGGTGGTCGTTGAGGCCGGTCTTCGTCAAGCCCGGAACGATCGTCACCACGTCCACCCCGAACCGAGCGAACTCGCCGCGCCACGCCTCGGAGATGCCGACCAGCGCGAACTTGCTCGCCGAGTACTCCGGCCACGCCGGCATCCCACGCCGGCCGCACATCGACGTGACGTTGACAACCGCGGGGCTGCGGCCGTTGGTCAGGTGCGGCATCGCCAGCCGGGTCAGCTCGACCGGGGCGAAGAAGTTCACCTCCAGGATCGTCCGGTTGATCGCTTCGGTGGACGTGGCGAAGTGACCCCAACTGGCCACCCCGGCGTTGTTCACCAGCACGTCCAGCCCGCCCCAGGCGTCCACGACCGTGCGGACCAGCCGCTCGCGGTCCTCGGCGCTCGTGATGTCTGCCGGCACGGCGAAGACTTCCCGGCCTCGGCCACGCAGTTCGGCCGCCACCTCGTCCAGCTTCTCCGCCGAGCGGGAGGCGAGGGCGACTTTCGCCCCGGCGTCGGCTAACTCGGCGGCGACCGCCCGGCCGATGCCGCTGGACGCCCCGGTCACGATCGCCCGGCCGCCGGTCAGGTCACGGGACATGTTACCCCCCTGGGACCGCGGCCGTCCCGGCCGCTCTTGTTATGCCAATCGGTGGCCTGGAACTACACCCTAGCACCCCGACCGGGGTAGCAAGAGCGGCCGGGAC
>DASSAT010000177.1:0-9288 GCA_035699305.1 Fimbriiglobus sp.
CGGGGAGAGGGGAGAAAGAGAATCAGCGAATCACCCCAAACGCGGTTTGCAACCCGATCGCGCCGGAGACGGCGACCGGCTCCCCCTCGGTCAGCCCGGACAGCACTTCCACGAACCGGTCGTCGGACCGGCCCGGCGTCACGGCCCGCCGGTCGAACGCCCCGTCGGGCTTGCGGACGAAGACGAACGCCCGTGTGCCCTCGCGCGCCACGGCCCCCAGCGGCACCGCCAGCACCGGCGGACCCGCGTCGGCAACGAGCGTGACCCGCGCCGTCTGGTTCGGCAACACACGGCGGTCGGGCGGCGTGTTCAGTTCGACCCAGACCGTGACGGCCTGGTCGGTGGCTGAAAAGACTCGACTGCTGCGCGCGATCCGCCCGGTCAGCACGACCCCCGGGTCGGAAACGAGCCGCACCCGCGCCGGTTGACCGAGCCGCACTCGGGCGGCGTCGATCTGCGGCACATACGCCCGTACAAGCGGCCGCGACAGGTCTTGAACCGGGATCAGCGGCTCTTCCGCCCGGACCGACTGGCCGACCACCACGTCCAGCCCCGCGACGACGCCGTCCACCGGCGACCGCACCGGCACTGCCCCGGTCAGTTGACGCGACGCCAGGAGTTGGTTGATTTGCGCCGCCGATAGCCCGGCGAGTTCCAGTTGCCGGCGGAGGTTGTCGCGACGGTTCACGGCCCCGGTCCGGGCCGCCTCCGCCTCCATCAACCGCCGGCGCGGGACGCCGGCGCCGGCGTCCTTAAGCAGCCGGTACTCCTCGGTCCGCAACTCCGCGGACAGGTGCTCGCGGAGCAGGTCGAGTTGCAGCGCGTGCAGCTCCGGGCTGTACACCTCGGCCAGCACCTCGCCCCGGCGGACCGGCCGCCCGCGGTCGGTGGCGATTCGCAGGATCGTTCCGGCCAGCGGCGACGACGCGGCCGCCTGCGCCTCCGGCGGCAGGTCGGTCTGCCCCGCGGCTTCGACCACCGCTTCGATCGGGTGCCGGCCGACCGGGGCGACGGTGACGCCGAGTTGGCGGACCGCCTCGGGGCTGAGCCGCAGCACCTCGGGGACGAACAGCCCACCGAGGACGCCCGACCCGCGGGTCAGCACCCGGTCGCCGTCGAGCAGCCCGCCCGAGCGCACCGCGGCCGACTCCGGCGATCGGCGAAGCACCTCGACGCTGACCTTGCGGAACTCGGCCGCCTTGTCGGTGTTCGCGTCCTCGACCAGGACGTAGCGGTCCAGGCCGTCGTACACCACGGCCGCCGCCGGCACCGTCAAGGTTTTCCCTTCGTGCGGCAGGATCACCCGCGCCTGCCCGGTCATCCCGGGAAGTAGTTTCGGCTCGCGGCCCGGCGTGCCCTCGAACTCGGCCCAGACGCTCGTCAGGTGCGTGACCGGATCGAGCGCCGTCCCGATCGTTTGTACCGTGCCGCGGAACACCTCGCCGGGGTGCGCGGTCAGCCGGACCTCGACCGCCTGCCCGACGGCGACGCGGCCCAGGTCCTTCTCCAGCACGCCGACCCGCGCCCAGACGCTGGAGGTGTCCACGATCTCGACGAGTTGTTGGTTCGCCCCGACCATCGTGCCAACGGCCGGGGCGGCGCTGACGACCGTGCCGTGGATCGGGCTGCGGACCGGCAGCGGCGATGGCGCCCGGGAGCTGTCGGTCAAGAGCGCGTCGAGTTCCGCGGCCGGCAGACCGAGGGCCGCCCACCGGGCGCGGCCGACGGCCAGCGCATTCTGCTGCTGCCGGACCTTCACCCGGGCATCCAGCAAAGTCTGCCGCGGGACGACGTCGCCGGCCTCCGCCAACCCCTTCAGGGTTTGCTCGGCCAACGCCAGTTCGGTCTTCGCGGTCTGCAAGTCGAGCCGCAGCGACTCCAGTTGCGGGCTGGCGACCTCGACGATGACCTGGCCTGGCTCGACCGTCTGCCCCGGCCGGGCGTGGACGGCGACGACCCGCCCGGCCAACTTGGCCGACGCAAACGCGCGCCGCGGCCAGGGCGTCTCCAGGGTGACGGTCCCGAGGACCGACTCCGGGACCGGCGCCGCGGTGACGGGGGCGGTCTCGGTCCCGAGCGCGGCTTGTGCCTCCCGGCCGAGGCCGACCACCCCGGCTTCGGGATCGACCGTCACCCCCTTCGTCGAGGTCGCGGCGTGGCCCTCGTGGGCGTAGAGCCACGCCGCCCCGGCGCTCAGCAGGAGGAGGAACGCAACGGCCCGACGGGTCGTGAACCCCATCGGCAGACGGACGGCGGACACGGGACACCTCCGCGGTCGATCACAAGAGCACTCGTCGGGATGGTGTGGCGGGCATTTCCGTAGGGCAGGCGGCCCGCCTGCCCTCGCTCGCTGGGCAGGCGAGCCGCCTGCCCTACGACCCCGCCGCCACACCCTTACTTCTGGTGGTAGAACTCGGGACCTTTCACCGCGTCCGGCTTCTCCTTGGCGGTCGCCACGAACTCCTCGATGCACGGGGTACAGCAGAACTCGTAGGTCTTGCCGCCGACGATCCAGGTGAACTTCGGGTTCGACTTCGTCTCGGAGATCGGGCAGATCGGCGTGCCCGGCGCCGGCTTCGCGTCGTGGGTGGCGTGGACGCCGCGGAACTTCACCGACGGCACCGTGTTGCCGTTCGCCTCGATGTCGGCCCGCGTGTACTTGCCGCCGGGGGTGAGGAACAGCTTCCGCTCCTCCTCGGTGCCCAGCTTGGCCGGCATCCCCGGCTCGGCGTGGGCCGTCTGCGGCGGCACCGACTGGAAGCCGATGCGGAAGCGCCCGCCCCCGATGGCCACGTTCGGGACCGTGACCTCGACGTTCTTGCCGGCTAGCGGCCCCGGGAGTTGGCCGACGAACTGGCTGGTCTTGCCGGGCGCGTCGCCGGGCTGCGGCTCCGGCTTGAGGACGAACTTCTCGGCCTCGGTGTTGCCGACCGCCCTGGCGTAGGCGTCGAGCGGCTTCGCCTCGGTCTCCTGAATCTTCGCCTCGTCCGCCCCGAGCAGGTACAGCCGCAGGGTGCCGCCCTTCTCGAAGACGGCCTCGGCGTGGTAGTCCTCGCGGCCGACCGGCACGACGATGCCGCCGTGCTGGCTCTGGTGGGCGTGCTCCTCGTGTTTCGGCGCCTCGGCCCGTGGCGCCGGCGGTGGCGCCTGACCGGAGCAGCCGACGAGCAGCGCGGCGACCAGGGCGGGTACGGTGGTACGGGTCATCATGCCCCTCGCGTGTACGGGTGGGCGTCGGGGCTGCGGCGCGCAGCGGCCCGACCGGGAACACGGTTTCAACGGGTGCCGAGCGAGGGGTGGATTAGCAGCGCAAGATGTGGAACGCGCGCAAGAGATCGTCTGCGGTCAGGGGCGGTCCGGTGCGAGGAACGGACAGGAACGGGACGGCATCCAGGACGGGCGACTGGCCGATGGCCCAGGCGTCGGACAGACCGGTCGGGGCGTCGGGGCCGGCGAGCCACTGCGAGGCGGGGGCGGTGACGACCGCCGGCGCGTCCTGGGACCGGCCGTCCTTGCACGGGCACTTCGGCTTGTCCGTCGGCTTCGAATCGGTCGGCGTGTGGGTCGGGCGGCAGTGCGGGCAGGTCGTCCCGCGGACCTCGGTCACGGCGGCGGTCCGTTGCGGCTGCGCGTCCGTCGTCGCTTGAAGCGCGCAGCAGCACACCTTGGGGACCAGGACGGCCGCCATGACGTACCCGAGCGTGACCGCGAGTCGCAGCATGACAGCAGTATATACCCCGGCCGGGCCGTCTGGTTAACCCCAAGTTGAACGCCGAACCCTTCGCCAGCTTGCGCCGCCCTCCCAGGCGGACCCGGGTTATGTAGGTGGAGTATGGTCGTCCCTTGTCTTCCTCCCTTCTCTCCTTGGGGTGCTCTGTTGAAAACCTCGTCGTCGGGTGGCTCTGTCTTCAGCCCGAAGGGCTGGGAGTTCTCAGCCCAGGGCGCAGCCCTGGGGACGCGGCCCCACCGACCCCGAGCCCTGAAAGGGCGAGACAACGTAGCCGTGTGTCGCCCTTTCAGGGCTGCGGAGCGGTTGGCCTGCTCCCCAGGGCGTTGCCCTGGGCTGAGAACTCCCAGCCCTTCGGGCTGAAGACAGGGCCGTCACATCACGAACATTTCAACAGAGCACCCTTGGGGGAGAGGGGAACAATGCTCGGCCGGACCCCGGGTTAGTTGCCCCGCGGGGTCGCCCCGTCGAGGTAGCGCCAGTCCTTGAGGAACCGGATCAGGTCCGCCACTTCCTGCACGGAGACGCTCTTCTCTAGCCCCTCCGGCATCAGCGACTGGCCGGACGACTTCAGCTCGTCGATGTCCGCCCGCAGGATCGTGTCGGTCTGGTTCTGCTCCCGCCGCAGGGTGATGCCGGCCGCGGACTCCGCGGCGATTATCCCGGTGTATGTCTTGCCGTCCTTGGTCGTGACCGTGTATGAGATGTAGTTGCCGTCGATGGCGGCGTTCGGGTTGAGGATGTCAGTCAGCAGCATCTCCGGCGTCTTGGTCCGGGTGTCGCTGATGTCCGGCCCGACCTGCGTCCCGATGCCTGCGACGATGTGGCAGTTGGCGCAGTTCTTCTTGAACACCTCCCGCCCGCGAAGCGCGTCCGCCTTCATCGCCAGGGCCGACCGGTACTTCGCCAGTACCTCTTGGCGGTCGGCGGGCAAGCTGTGCTTGAGGAGTCTGGCGGCGCGGTCGGCCACCGTCTTGTCCTTGAGGGCGATCAGCCGTCGGGCGCGGGCCGGGTCGATGTCGGCCGGCTGGAGCTTGTGAGCCTCGACGGCGTCGAGCAGCGCGGCGGCTCGCGCCGGGCTGCGGACCAGCGCCTCCAGTACCTCGGCGCGAACGGCCGGCGTGTAGCCGCGCCAGCCGGCGAGCAGTAGCCCGGCGACCTCCGGCCGCGGGTGAGCGGCGAGCGACCGGACGGCGGCGAGCCGGACTGGCGTCGGGGTGTCGTCGGCCGCGACGAGCTTCGTCAGCACCGGGCCGGCGGCGTCCCAGGGCGTGTGGGCGAGCAGCCGGGCGGCGGCGGTCCGCTCCGCTTCGTCGGCCTTCGGGTCGGCGGCCGGCCGGGTCGCGGCGGTTAGCATCTCCACGGCCTGGTGTCGGTGCTCGGGTAGCTTCTCCAGGAACGCGGGGAACGAGGTGCCGCGGCGGGCGACGCCCTCGGCCAGTCCGTTCAGCCCGGCCCGCTGCCAGTGCCGATCCTGGCCGGCCAGGGTGGCGATTACCGACCCGACCTTCGCCGGATCGCGGCCGGAGCCGACGAGTACGCATAGCTCGCGCACCAGTTGCGTTCGCCCGGCGACCGGCGACTGACCGGACCCCGGCTTGCGGAAGAGTTCGCCGATCAGCGCGGCCGTTCGCTTCCCGGCCGACGACGCGACGGCGATCCGGGTCCACTTGTCGGCGGCGTCCCGTCGGGCGATCGCGGCGAGCGGGGCGACCAGCCCGTCCGAGTCCCAGCCGCCGAGCGACAAGGCGGCCTGGAATCGGACGCGCGCGTCGGCGTCGGCGGCGAGGCCCGCAACTTGGTCGGCGTGGCCGGTCGCGGCCAGCAGACGGACGGCGTGTTCCCGGACCCGGGCGTTGCTGTCGCGCGCCATCCGGTTCGCCAGTCCGGCGGGCAGCTTCCCCTTCGCGTGCAGCAGCCAGGCCGCCAGGATTCGCCCGTCGGGGGAGTCGGTGGTCTCGGCGAACGCGGTCAGTGGTGCTACCGCGGTCTTGTCCTTCGACGCGAGCAGCAGCCGTTGAGCGGTGGTCCGGTGCCACCCGTCCGCGTGGCCGAGTAACTTGACCAACTCGGCGGGCGACAGCTTGCCCAGGTCGGGCGACTTGCTGCCGGGCTTGCTCCCCTCGGGGGCGATCCGCCAGATGCGGCCGCGGTCCCGGCCGAGCGTCAGATCGGGGCGAGACTTCAACTCCTTCGGCATGAACTCCGGGTGCTCGATCACGGCACGGTACATGTCCACGAGGATCAGTGCGCCCGGCGGGTCCTGCGTCAGGAAGACGGGGCGGAACCACTCGTCCGGCGACGCGAGGAACTCGACGCCCTCCTTCCACGGCTTCGAGTGGAACGTCGAGCCGTCGGGGATCAGCGTTTCCATGTGGACGAGGTTGCCGGTCGGGTCGCAGGTGAACACGCCGCCGGCGTAGGGCGTCGGGAGCAGCCCGCCCTTCTCGGCGTAGACGCCGCACGCCGCGGTGAACCGACCGGCGTGCAGGTTCGAGGTCGTCCAGTTCCGGCTCAGGGGGTAGACCTTCCGGCCACTGGAGAGCGGCCCGTCGGCTTTGCCGGCGGTGTCATCCAGCAGCAGCGGCGCGACCAGCAGCGGGTTGTGCTGGGTCGGGTCGGTCGGGAAGACGGCGTGCCGGAGGTGGTTGCGGTTGTCGCAGACGAAGCGGTTGCCCCAGCGGTCGAAGGTGTTGCCGAACTGGCCCATGCCGGGGATCGCCTCGGCCCGGTCGTGGACGAGATCGAAGCGGAAGTCCTTCCCGCCGAGCGGGATCGCCTTCGCGTCCGGCTTGCCGTGGCGGCGGACCTCGCCACCGCGCAGGCCGTTGGCGACGTACACCCAGCCGTCGGGGCCGAGGTTCGGGTGGCTGACGCGCAGCTGCGGGTTGCCGGCGGTGAACCCCTCGTAGAGGACTTCGCGCACGTCCGCCTTGCCGTCGCCGTCGGTGTCCTTGAGGAACAGGATATGCGGGGCGGCGGTGACGATCACCCCGCCGTCCCAGGGCAACAGGCCGTTGGCGAAGAGGAGTTTGTCGGCGAAGACGGTGGCGTGCTCGTAGCGGCCGTCGCCGTCTCTGTCTTCCAACACCTTGATGCGGCCCTGGCCCGGCTCTCCCTTCGGCGGGCCGTTGGGGTAGTCGAGCATCTCGACGACCCACAGCTTGCCGGCCTCGTCGAACGCGCAGGCGACGGGGCTTTCGACCTCCGGCTCGGCGGCGATCAGGTCGATTCGCAACCCCGGGGCGAGGTGGAAGGTCGCCTTCTCCGCGCCCGGCGTGAGCGGCGACTTCGGGGCCGGGCCAGCGGCTGCAGCGAGGAGGGCGATGCCGGGGAAAGTCAGGAGCAGGAAGATCAAGCGATTCATGGTCAGTCGCAGTGTGTTTTGTAGGTCGGGTCGAATCTTCGAGGCCCGACGTACACGCCGCGTCGGGCCTCGAAGACTCGACCTGACCTACGAGTGCGCCCCGCGCGGCTCGATCTGCCGGAGCTTCTTTGCCTCCAGCTCACGATAGCAGTCGGGCAGGTCGAACGCTGCCAACACTCCCGGCACGAACGACGACAGCGGCCAGTCGTAAGTCTCCGCGGTCGCCACGTCGGCGTAACTGGTCAGGGCGTTCTTGAGCGTCACTCGCGAGACCGCGCCCGACAGGAGCGCCGCGAACGTCGCCGGGACGCTGCCCCAGCCGTTGCCGGCCAGGTGCACGCCCTTGTGCCCGACGCTCTGGAGCCAGTCGAGGACGCGGAGCAGGTCGAACGTCTTCTGGCCGACGTAGGGGTGGTCGAGCATCAGCGAGTAGATGGCGTAGAAGTAGTCGCTGCCGTACGGCTTGAGGTACTGGTTGGCCCCGCAGGTGTCCGGCCGGGACTCGCCGATGCCGCGCACGTCGCAGGCGTAGGACGTCGCCTCCGGCTCGGCCTTGAGCAGCTCGCGGACCAGCGGCTCGTCGCGCAGCTCGGCGTCGGCGGAGTGGTGCGAGACGTACAGCACCGCCGGGGCGTCGGTCCGGGGCGGCCGCGACAGATGCGGCTCGTTCGAGAGCCGGTAGACGACCGCGAAGACGCTCGGCTCGGTCTCGATGGCGTAGGTGGTGGCGTGCCGCGTCGGGTAGCGCCGGCCGCTGCTCGGCCGTAGGATGCGGTAGTCCGGCACTCCTTTCCGGTCCGGCAGCTTCAGCGCCGCGGCGACCGCCTTCTTCAATTCATCCCCCGACAGTTTCGGTCGGCTCGCGGCCAGTGACTTCGCCTTGTCACGGGTGAACGAGAACACCGTCCGCGCCTTCAGATCCGCCACCTGTCCCTTGGGGGTACACCAGAGCGTCTCGTCCTTCTCGATGGTCAGCTCCGGCTCGGCCTTCGCGTCCGAGATTCGGGTCGCCGTGTTGAACCACCGGTACATCGCCTCGCGGTTCTCCCGCGAGTACCCGTGGCTGGTCGGGCCGGTGAACAGACCGACGTTCCCCTCGGCTTCGAGCAGCGTGTAAAGCCTCTTCAGCCGTTCGTATGCCTCGCGGCCGCCGCGCACGTCGAAGTAGTCCTTCTCCTTGGTCAGGACGACGACCGGCTTCGGGGCCATCGCCGCCAGGAAGTCGGAGTGGTCGAGGTGCAACGCCAGCGCCCGCGGCGGGCACTGCTCGGTGTCCTGCGGCAACTCGTTTTCCACGTTGCGGCGGAAGGTGGTGACGAAGCAACTCGGGGCGGCGAACGCCCAGCGCGGCTCCACGCCGCAGAGCCACGTCGTCATGGTGCCGCCGCCGGAGTTGCCGGTGACGCCGACCAGCCGCGGCTCCACCTCCTTGCGGGTCAGCAGGTAGTCGAGGGCGCGGATGCCGTCCCAGGCGCGCCAGGAGCCGAAGAACTCGCCGACCAGGAACTGTTGGTTGCCGGCCAGCAGGTGCTCGCCGACGCCGACGCCGGGGCGGTGCGGCTTCTCGACGTGGCCGTACTGCACCCGCTCGCCCTGGCCGATCGGGTCGTAGATCAGCACGACGTAGCCCTGCCGGGCCAAGCCCTGCGCGAACGACTGGTACGGCTCGGCCGCCTTGCCGTTGGCCGAGTGGCCGCACGTGCCGACGACCCCGGGCAGCGGGAACGGCTTGCCCTTCGGGACGTAGAGGTTGGCGGTGACGGGGAAGCCTGGCCGGCTCTCGAAGATGACCTTCTCGATGGTGTAGGCGTCGCGTTCGACCTTGCCGGTGACGCGCGGGTGGAGCGGCGTCTTCGCCGGGAACGGGCCGAAGCAGTCGGCGATCTTCGTGCGGACCTCGCGGACGTAGCCTTCGGCGTCGGCCTTCGACTTGAGCCTGGCGCGGGCGGCGTTGCCGGCGCGCTCGGCGGCGCGGACCTGGGCGACGAAGTGTTCCTGCACCATCCGCGGGAAGCGGTTGAGCGGTTGGAGTTGCGGTGGATCGGCGGCGATTAGCCGTCGGCCCACCGGGCCGAGGGCGAGCAGGCCGGCGGTGCCGAGCAGTTGTCGGCGGGAGAGAGTCGGCATGGCGGATTTCCCGTAGGGTGGGTCGAGTCTTCGAGGCCCACCGTCTCTTCCTCCCTCCCCCCTTGGG
>DASSAT010000178.1:0-8031 GCA_035699305.1 Fimbriiglobus sp.
GGTCGAGCCAGCCGTTGCCGAGGACGGCGCCGACGTGAGTCCCCTCGTACCGGCCAATGGAAGCGAACGCGCCGTGAACGTCCTGCCAGTCGATGCCGGTGTCGAGGCTCGCCCCGGCCAGCTTCAGCTCCTCGACCGCCGTGCGGAGCTTGCCCGGCAGCGCGGTAAGGAACACCGCGTCGGCGACCAGCGGCCGGGCGGTCAGCCCACCGACGTTGGCCCACACCTCGCCGCCGCGGCCGAAGCGTACCACGGCCGCGTCCAGCCCGAACCGCGACCGGCCGTGCCGGGCGGCGAACCGGTCCAGCTTCACCTCGCCGCCCCGGTAGCGCAGCACCCCCGCCAGGTCGGTCAGCACGTACCGAAAAAACTCCGGGGTGATCGTCGGCCCCCGGAAGTTGAGGATCAGCCGCAGGTCGGACGTCGGGTCGAACGGCGGCTCGCCGGGCAGCTTCGTGGCCACCTGGAGCGGGCCAGCGGGCGGGTCGGGCTGGTGGCGGTCGATGATCTCCACGTCGGCCCCGAAGGTGACGTGGCCGCGCGGGGCGAACGTCTCCCAGGCGTCGTCGATGTGCAGCGCCGCCACCGCCGTCCGCAGGTCGGCGTCGATCGGGCAGTTCTCCCCCTGGAGCCGGAGGGTGAACTTGCGGTCCTTCGTCCCGGGGATCGGGTCGATGAAGCCGGACGGCATCCACAAGCGGCCGCCGGCGTGGACCCCCTCGAAGTCGCATAGCCGGACCGTGTCGTCGGCCGGGCCGGGACCGGCCGGCCGCGCCGGGTTGACCCCGACGACGTTGACCACCACCTTGCCGCGGACCTTCTCCACGGGGTACGGGAAGTGGGCGTAGTTGATCGACCCGTCGTAGACCTGGACGGTGAAGGTGTTCTCGCAGCGGTTGACGCCGGGCGGCTGACGGATGAGCGCGGTGAAGTCGGCGCGGGCGACGGTGTGCAGCTTGCTCAGGGCGTCGGCGTACTTCTTCGGCAGCGCGGCGAAGAGGCGGTCGTCGATCGGGATGTCGGTGCCGGCGATTTTTAAGTCGATGAGCGGGTCCGGCTCCTCGGTGCCGACCCGGCCGGTGATCTCGACCCGCCGGCCGCCGGCCGACCCGGTGAGCTGCACCCGGAACTCGTCGGCCCCCTCGGAGGTCGTGACCTTGCGCACCCACCCGGCCAGGTCTTCGACCGGGTAGCGGAACTTCTCGTAGGCGACGGCGAGCCGGTTCGGCCGGAACTCGATCGTCCGCTCCCACCGCGGCCCCGTGCGGGTGAACTGCACCTCCAGGTCGGCGGCGCCGACCGGGCTGAACAGGCGGCGGGCCTTCTCGGCACCCGCCTTCACCGTCGCGGGCAACCGGGCGAACAGGTCGTCGGTCAGGGCCAGGTCGCGGACTGTCACCTTCGCGCGCTCGAGCGCCCCCTCCAGCGCGGCGAGCGGGCTGTCCGACGGGCCGCCACGGAGGGCGGCCCCTACCAGCCCGTAGGGGCCGCCCTCCGTGGCGGCCCGTGAGGCGGCCTCGGCCGGGGCGCGCGTCTCCAGTTCGATCGTCACCGGCGCCTTACCGAGCTTGGCGGCCCCATTCGCCACCGACACCTTGCCGTCTCGGGCGCGGACCTCGGCGGTCAGGTGTTCGACCGGCCACGGCAGGCTCTCGTTCTCCCACCGGCCGTCGCGCACGTCCAGCTTCACGTCGTAGCTCAGCAGCCGGCCGGGCTGGGTGTTGAACTCCAGCAGCGCCTTGACCCCGACCCGGGCGGAGAACTGCGTCAGGTATTCGCCGAGCGCCGGGTGCAAGCGATCCAGGGCCGGGGCCAGGTCCGGGCCGACGGCCAGGTCCGGCACCTCGACGCGGGCGGCTACCGTGTGGGACACGCGGTTGAGCTGGGCCGAGACGCCGACCGGGATCGCCAGCCCGCCCTGGACCGGCGCCGAGCCGGTCGCCCCAGGGGCGACGGTGAACTGGGCGTCGAACTTCAGCAACAGGACCGGGTCGTTGAGCAGGTTCAGCCGCGCCCCGAGCAGCGCGACCGGGGGCAGCCCGCCGGGCCGCTGGTCGGTGAGCAGGACCGTCGCGTTGCGGACGACGAACGTCGGGACGGGCCTGTCCGGCGTACCCGGTTTGCCCAGCCCGGAGACGTTCCAGGTGCCGTCTGGCCGGCGGACGAGGCGGACGGTCGGGCCATCGAGTTCGACCTTGCGGACGACGAGTTGGCCGCGGGCCAACTGCTCCTTGTCGTGGACGATGACGGCGGTCGGAGCCTCAAGGAACGGTGTCGGGTCGCCGCGGCGGGTGAGCTTGAGGTCGGTCGCGCGGATGCCGCCGAAGAGCCGCAGCCGGGCCGACCCGACGTGGACGTCGGCGTCCGGGAACTGTTGGCGCAGCGCCGCCACCAGAGCCGCCCGGACCTTCTCCGGGCTGACCCAGCCGTGCGCGACCCACCCGCCCGCGGCGACCCCCGCCACGACGGCCAGGATCAGGCCGCGTATCGCCCAACACCGCAGGCGTCCCATCCGTGCCGTCCGTGGCCGCATAGGGAACGAGTCCGCCCGGCGACGCCCCGGGCGGGGCGGGATAGTACCAACCTTGCCGGGTGGGTCAATTCCGACACCGGGCGGAATAGTCGGCATGAATTCCGCGATCTATCCTGTTTACCCGAACGCACTTTCCTTACCAGGACGCAAAGTTTCCCGCGCCGGAAACGTCCTCGCCTTCCCGCGCCGCGCAAGGACGGGCTACAATCGCGTATACCGACCGACCGATTCATCCCCGCACTCTTACCTCGCCGAGGTCCAGGCATGACGGCCCTGATTCTCGTGGCGGACGGATTCGAGGACTTGACCCTGTTGTTGCCGTGGTATCGGTTGCGGGAGGAGGGGGTCCAGGTGCGGCTGGCCAGCCCGATGATGCACGGGCTGACCGGGCAGCACGGCTACCGGGTCGAGCCGGACCTGCGGATTCACGAGGTCAGCCCGGCCGAGTACGACCTGCTGGTGATCCCGGACGGCCCGGCGTGCGAGTCGCTGCGGCTGCGGGAGGCGGCGGTAGACGTGACCCGGACGTTCGTGCAGGACGCCCGGCTGGTGGCGGCGGTCGGCCACGGGCCGCAACTGCTGCTCAGCGCGGGGACGCTGGACGGCCGGGTCGTCACCTGCGCCCCCGGCATCCGCGACGACGTGCGGGCGGCCGGGGCGGCGTACCGCGACGAGGCGGCGGTGCTCGACGGCACCCTGCTGACCGGCCGCGGCCCGGACGACCTGCCGGCGTTCTGCAAGCAGCTGGTGCGGCTGACCAAGTCCCTGGCCCGGGTGGCGTAAGCCACGTCAGGCCGGAGTTGTCTCATGTTCCCCCTCTTCGGTCAGGACCCGGTCGCGGACATCGCCAACGACTCCGGTAAGAAGATCGTCGTCGCGGCGGTCGTCACCGTGGTGACGTCGGCCGCGTCGTTCGTGATCGGCCGGTACTGGGGCCGGTACAAGGCGAGCCGAGAGTGGCACCGCAAAGAGTTCCTCAACCGGGTCATCGTCAGCCTGAACATCTTTGCCGACGGGTTCCTGAAGATCCGCACGGTGATGGAGCGGTCGCTGGAGGAGGTGTTCCTCAACCAGGTGGCGATCGACAAGGTGATGGCGTCCGCCAGGCGGTGTACGCCGGACAGCCCGATCCTGCCGATCGCCCGCGAGGACCGCTGGTATCTGCTGAACTTCGTGCTCAACGCGGTGGCCGAGCACTTCGCCGCCGGTCAGGTGAAGCAGGACGCCGGCGAGAAGGTGACGGTGGTTCGCTACGCCCTGTTCCTGACCGCCGAGCTAGTCGGCGACGAGCGCATCCGCAAAGTGCGGGCGATGCTGGTGAAGCAGGAGCACCTGACGAACTTCCCGTACCCGGACACGATGCCGAAGCTGGAGAACGCCTGGCACGACGACCGGATCAGGACGCTGCGCAAGGCGGCCGAGTTGTACGCGAAGGAGCCGGACAACTTCCTGACGCTGGAAGTGTGCGTGTAGTCAGACCACCCCTCCCCCCGCCCCTCCCCGAAACGGGGAGGGGAGCCAGACTCTTTATCCCCCTTCCCTCTTAGGGAAGGGGGTTGGGGGGTTAGGTTCTTCGAGACCCCGCCATGCCCCAACTCACTCTCGCCGCCGTCGCGCTCATGACCGTACTCCCTGCCCTCGCCGCCGAGCCGACGCCGGAGGACGCCAAGCTCGCCGCCCACTTCCGGGCGTACCTCGACGAGGAGTTCCGCCGGCACCCGTACACCGCCACCCGGCAGGGCCAGCACGACCACGACGACCGGCTCGACGACCTCTCCCCCGCGGCCCGCGCCGAGGACGAGAAGCGTGCAAACAAGGTCCTCGACGAGTTGCCGAAAGCGATCGATTACGACAAGCTCTCGCGGGCCGGTCAGATCGACTACGAGATCTGGCGGCACGCCCTGAAGTACCAACTCTGGCAACTCGCCAACGAGGACCCGTTCGCCAACGACCCGCGCGTCTACGGCGAATATATCTCCGATAGCGTGTTCCTGCTGTTCACCCAATCGACGCTCGCGCGGGAGCGGAACGTCGCCAACGCGGCCCGGCGGATCACCTACATCCCGAAGGTCGTCGCCGCGGCCAAGGCATCCCTGACGGACCCGTCGCGCGAGCTGACCGAAGTGGCGATCAAGCGCAACCTCGGCGCCATCGCCTTCTACGAGAAGGACATCTACCAGTTCGCTGGCGAGGCGCCCGGCACCGGCGAGTTGGCCGCCCCGTGCCGCGAGGCGGTGGCGGCGCTCAAGGACTACCAGGCGTTCCTGGAGAAGGACCTGCTGCCGCGCTCGACCGGCGACTGGCGGCTGGGCAAGAAGAAGTTCGCCGAGAAGATCGTCCTCGAACTCGACGCCGGGCTGACCGCCGACGACGTCATCAAGGCTGCCGAGGAAGAAGCCGACCGGGTTGAACGCGAGATGTATTACATTGCCAAGCAACTCTGGGCGAAGCACTTCCCCGGCAAGCCAGTGCCGCCGGACGACCAGGCCGGCCGGCGGGAGACGATCAAGCTCGTCCTGGGCGAGTTGGGCAAGGACCACGGCAAGCCCGAGACGCTGGTCGCCGACGCGAAGCAGACCGTCGAGCGGATCAAGGAGTTCATCCGCGAGAAGCACATCCTGATGCTGCCGGACCCGGACGAGTGCAAGGTGGTGGAGATGCCGGCGTTCCAGCGCGGGTTCTCGGTGGCGTACCTGAACCCGGCCCCGCCGCTGGACCCGAAGGCAGCGAGCCTGTACGCCGTCGCCCCGCCGCCGGACGACTGGCCGGCGACCCGCCGGGAGGCGTACCTGCGCGAGTACAACCGGGCAATGCTGCAAGTCCTCACCATCCACGAGGCGTACCCGGGGCACTACGTCCAGCTGGCGTACGCGAACCGCCACCCGTCGCTGATCCGCCGGGTGCTGTACTCCGGCACCTTCGCCGAGGGGTGGGCGGTGTACACCGAGCAGATGATGCTCGACCAGGGCTACGGCAACGGCGACCTCTCACTGCGGCTGCACCAGCTCAAGTTCTACATCCGGGCGGTGCTCAACGCGATCCTCGATTACAAGATGCACTGCGCCGGCATGACCGACGAGGAGGCGTTGAAGCTGCTGATTGACCGCGGCTTCCAGACGGAGGGGGAGGCGGTCGGCAAGGTGCTGCGGGCGAAGCAGAGTTCGACGCAGCTCTCGACGTACTTCGTCGGGCGGACGGCGTTCTACCGCTTGCGGCAGCAGGTGCAGCGGCGGCGTGGTGATGCGTTCGACCTGGGCAAGTACCACGAGGAGGTATTGAGCCAGGGGACGATCCCGGTGAAGTACCTGCCGGAGTTGATGGGGTTGCCGGCCGGCGCTGGCCGGTAGCGTGTTCTAGACTTCCGGGGCGCCCGCCCCCCGGAGTCGTTCACGTGCCCCTCCGAATCGGTCTGCTCGTCGCCCTGGCCGCCGTCTGTACCGCGGCGGATGCCACCGCGGCCGAAAAGTACCGCGACCCGAACGTCCACTTCACCTTGGAGATTCCCGACGGCTGGCAGATGATGCCGGCCGAGGAGATCCAAAAGCTCAACGACGCACTCGCGGGGCTTAACCTCGGTGAGGGTGGGCTGTACCAGGCCGGGTTCCGCCCCCGAGGGGCGGAGCCGTTCGCCCTGCCCTACGTGCTCCTGCAAGTGATCCCGGGGCGGTTTGGGGCCAACCACGACGAGGTCAAGCAGACCCTCATGCGCGAGCACCTCGCCAACCCCAATCGGATGGGCAATCCGGTCGTCAGGCCCCATCAGGACCGGTTCCTGTTCCAGACCGAGGGGCTCTCCGCCGAAGGCCAGACGACGCGGGTGATGGTCTACGGCTATCTCGGGTCGGAGAACACGGTCCTCCTGCACGCCTGCACGAGCAAGGATTTGACTCAGCTCGACCGGGACTTTCCCACCTTCGAGCGGATGGCCGACTCCGTCCGCTTCGAACGCGGGCACGAGTTCACCCAGCCCGGCCTGTTCGCCGATCTCCAGCGGCCCCTCCCGCCGGGCCAGCGGTGGGTCCTACTGCCGCTGTTCGGGCTGGTCGCCTTTGTCTTCCTCAAGGTGGTGCGCATCTTCATCCGGCCCGCCTGAGAACGGTAAGACCGACCTACAGGATCACCCGCTCCCCGAAGTGGCGCCGGAGCTTGTGCGCCAGCCCGTCGCTGAAGCGGTTTCCGCGGAGCGACAGGGCGGTCAACTCCGGCGGGGGCGGTCGGTCGAGCAGGTGCCGGCCGGCGGTCCCCCGCAGGCGGTTGTTGTCCAGCTTCAGCTCGACCAGCCCGTCCCAGTGGGCGACCAGCACTTCGACCGAGTGGCCGTCCAGCGCGGTGTCGCCGAGGTCCAGTGACCGCAGCCGGCCGAGCAGTCCCGACCAGGCTCCCGGCCGGACGGTGCCACCGCGCCAGTTGCGGCTCAGGTTCAGCATCCGCAGCCCGGTCAGGTGCGGGGACGCGGCCAACTCCGCCGCCCCCACCGGATCGGCCACCACACCGCTCAGCGTCAGCCGGGTCAGCCGGGTCAGGCGCGGGCACCTTGCCAGGCTCCGCAGCCCGAACTCGCCCAGACCCGAGTGCGTGATCTCTAGCGCGGTCAACGAGTCGAGGACCGGGGACTCGACCAGCTGGTCGATGTGCTCCGGGGCGAACCGGGTGATGACGAATGCCAGCCGGTCCAGCCGCGGCGCCGGGCCGGCCGCGAACGCCGCGATCAGCTCCTCCAGTGACTCGTACCCGACCCGGAACTCCAGGCTTCGCAGCCGTTGCCCGAGCGGCGAGCGGAAAAGCCCGGCGACCAACTCCGGCAGGGCGTGGCTGCCGGCCCGCTCGAAGACGATCTCTTCCAGCCCGGTCGCCAGCGGGGCGTCGCACAGCACCCGGACCGGCTCGATCGGCGTCCGCGTGCCGTAGAAGTGCAGCGACTTCACCCGCGGCAGCCACGGCTGCGCCGCGAAGTGCTTCCACTGGTCGAGGGTAGCGCTGGGAAGATGAAGCTGCCCGATCGGGGCGAGGTCGAACAGCCGCGGCGCCTCGGCGAGGAGCGCCGCCACGTCCCGGACGATCAAGGACCATCCGAACCCGCGGCGGAAGGCGTGGTCCAGGTGCCACTCCAGCCGTTCGCCGTCCACCCGCGGCAGGGCGTACCACCACGGGGCGCCGGTGACGAGGTCCGGCTCGCGATGCCGCAGACGGACGGCGAACGGCTCCCACGGCGGCGTGGCGGCCAACTCGACTTGAGCACGGACGAACGCAGCGTGCGCCGGTTCGTCGTGCTCCTCCAGCCAGTCGGCGAACACCAGCCGCGGCAGGTCGTCGTCCGGGGCGGCGGCGACCGCCCGGGTCAGCGCCTCGCGCTCGTCCACGGGTGCGGCCCCAGGTGTGGAAAGGGTCCCGGGGTTATGTTTGCGGACGGAGGTGGGGGAAAACAACCCGCGTCGAGGTGATGAATGTAGTCCGCTCGCTCCGCGAGCGGTCTTCGCCAAACCGCTCGCGGAGCGAGC
>DASSAT010000179.1:0-6766 GCA_035699305.1 Fimbriiglobus sp.
CGATCGGGTCCACCACCCACACCCGGTCCGCTCCGGTTGGCGCGTCCGCGAGGGTCGGCGTCCGCTCTTCCGCCACCAGCCCGTCACCGGGGAACGCGGCCCTGAGATGTTTGAGGATGAGTTCCTGTGCCCCGTGATCGACGTGCGTGCTGATGCTCGCTGGCGCGTTCGGGATCGGCACGAACGACACGTACTCCTTCATCGCGTAGTCCCCGGCTAACCGGGCGGCGGTAAGTGCTTCGGATAGCTCTCGTGCGTATTCCACCACCGCCCCCAGAACGAGCGCGGGCCGCCACGGAGGGCGGCCCTACGGAACCGTCTTTGTAGGGGCCGCCCTCCGTGGCGGCCCGCGCTCACCCGCCCTCGGCGGCGGTGAGCGATTGCTTGAAGTGCAGCAGCCGGTACAGTTCGCTGGCGTGGATCAGTTCGTCGTGGCTACCGCCGACCTTGAGCCGGCCGTTGTGCATTACGAACACCTCGTCGGCCGACTTGACCGTGGATGGCCGGCGGGCCAGGAACAGCACCGTCCGCCCGTGGCGGATGCGGGCGATGGTGTCGTCGATGAGCACCAGACTGTCCGGGTCGAGCGTCTCGGCCGGCTCCTCAATGACCAGCAGCGACGGGTCGCGGAGGATCGCCCGCGCCAGCGCGATGCGATACCGCTCCCCCGGCCGAAGGATCACGCCGCCGTCGCCGATCTGCGTCTCGTACCCATAGGGTAGCCGCTGGACGAACTGGTGGGCGTGGGCGGTCTTGGCCGCCTCGATGATCTGCGGCAGGGTGAACCCGGGGTCGCCGCAGCCGATGTTGTTGGCCACCGTGTCGGCGAACGTCAGCGCGTCCTCCGTCACCAGCGCCACCTGGGCGCGGACGGACTCGTAAGTCACCCAGCGCGTGTTCTTGCCGTCGATCCGCACCTCGCCGGCGGTCGGGTCGAGGAACCGGGTGATGAGGTGCGCCAGGGCGCGGGCCTCGTCCGGGTCGGTGAACACCACCGCCGCCCGGGTGCCGGCCGGGATGGTCAGGCTGACGTCCTCCAGCACCATCCGCCCGGTCCCGGACTCACGCAGGCTCACCCCCACCAGCTCCAGGTTCTTGCGCATCGGCTGGAGGAACTCGGCGTCGATCGCCTGCCCGGTCTCGCCGCGGCGGTCGAGGAACTCGAAGACGTCGGCGGCCGCGTCCCTAGCCCGGGCCACCCGCACCTGGGAGGCGATCCAGCGGTTCAGGGCGTAGACCAGGGTGGCGATCGCGGCCGCCTTCACCGCCAGCCCCGCGATGCTCATCTCCCCGGCCAGGACCACCCGCCCGGCCAGGAAGAGCATCGCCGCCCCGGCCAGCGACGCCACTGCCACCAGCGTCGGCCGGGAGTACGTCTCGCCGCGGGCGCGCCGCCAGGCCGACCGGGACACCTCGGTCAGCTGCCGCTCGAACCGGGTCTTGCTGTACCGCTCCATCAGGTACGCCTTGACCAGCTGCATCAGCGACATGGACTCGCGCATCGTCCCGAGTCGGGCCTCGGACCGGCGGGCGGCCAGCCGGGCATCCCGGCGGAACCACGCCGCCGCCTGCCCGACCACCAGCCAGACCACACCGGCCAGTAGCAGCAGGCACAGCGTCAGCCAGAAGTGGACCACCAGCAGGACCAGGAGCAGCAGGACCGTGACGACCATCCAGCGGACACTGCCGGTCAGCCACGCGGCCAGCCCGTCCTGGACCTGCTCGACCCGGCGGGTGACGAGGTCGCCGGCCTCCTCCTGGGCGTCCGGCCGGACGGCCACCGCAGTCAGCCGGGAACCGTGGGTGTACAAGGCCCGCCGCAGCCGCGTCGCCGCCGCGATGGTCGCCACCGCGGACAGGTGGGCCGCGACGTTCAGGAGTATCCCGCGCAGCAGCAGGAGGGCGAAGGCGATCAGGAACAGGCCGGTCAGGTACGCGACGTTGGCCGACCCGCTCGCGCCCGGCCGCCAAGACCAGGGGTTCCACCCGGCGAACCACCCAAGCACCCGGGCGGTCCACCGATCCCGCTCGCGGACAACCGTTCCGAGTACGCCCAGTTCCCGGTTCGGCTCCGAACGACCGGCGTGCGCGGTCAACAGCGGAAGGTATGCGTCCGCCGCCTCCCGCCCGACATCGCGGTCCAGCACGGCATAGGTGTTCTTCTGCCAGCGCGACTCCCACTCGGTCGCGTCGGCCGGCGTGGCTGCCAAGGCGCGGGCGTTCCACTGGTCCTGGAACGCCGCCTGTCGGGCCGGCGATAACGTGGCGTAGGTCGGCACCTGGCCGTGCCAGTCGATCAGATCAACGAACAAATACAGGACCGGGAACAGGAGGGCCAGGCAGATGGCGGCGCCGGCGGAGCAGAGGACGGCCCCCCACTTGGCGGCCGGCTTGAAGTCGAGGTGACTGCGGGCGGACCGGAACGGGTTGTCCACGGGAGACCTCGCCGCGACCGGGCGATCGGCTGGCCGAGTCCGGGCGCGCCCCGGACGGGCCGCGCGCCTCAGACTTAAGCCTAGCAAAGGCGCGGGTCGGCCGACCACCGGAAACCGGTCGCGGCGGCGGTCGGGGGCTCCGGTACGACCCGCACAATCAGATCGTCCCCGGGACCGCGGCCGTCCCGGCCGCTCTTGCTACGCGGTTCGGGGCGCTGGGGTAACGGCGGAGACCCCCGACGTGCTCAGAAAGAGCGGCCGGGACGGCCGCGGTCCCGGGGTTCAGGCCAGGTCGCGGTCCTCGAACAGAAGCAGACCGACCACCAGGGCGATCACGGTGTACAGCACCGCGTAGCCGAACACCGTCGCGACGTAGCCGACGAACTGGTACAGGTCTAGCGGCGTCTCGCGGATGATCGCCGGCCCCATGTTGAAGAACTCCAGGGCTGGCAGAAGGGTGTCGAACAGGTTGCCGAAGAACTGCACCAGCCCCAGCGCCACGTTCTCCTGGCCGGCGGTCTTGCGCTGGACCTCGTCCGTCACCCGCACCACCACCGGCGCCAGGTGGCCGAGGAAGTACACCACTAGGCAGATCACCAAGTTGACGACGAACGGCAGCCGGGTGGCCAGCGCTGTGGCGATCGCCACGAGGATCATCACCTGACCGAACCCCAGGGCGATGCCGAAGGTGTGGGCGAAGATCTCGCCGAACCACATCCCGGCGCCCTCGGCCATGACCCGGGCCGGGCCGTCCACCACCACCGCCGACTGGAACGCCGGGACGAACTTCTCCTTGGCTTGCATCGGCATCGGGTCGAACGCCCGGTCCTCGTTGATCTTGTCGAACTCCGGCATCACCAGCAGGGCGGCGTTGAGGTTCAGCGTCAGGATCAGCGACATCGCCCCGCAGGCCATCAAGATGCCGAGGAACTTGCCGAGGAAGAACTGCCGGCGGCTGACCGGCTTGCTCATCACGGTGATCGCGGACCGGCCCTCGATCTCCTCGCTGATGGAGATGCTGGCGGCCAGCACCCCGAACAGGACCGCCGCCAGCATGACCACGTCGAACCCGATCTGCTTCATCATCTTGAAGTCGTCGCCGAACGTGAAGTACGGCAGGACGACGGCGATCCAGGTCAGGAGGACGGCGAAGACGATGACAAGCCAGAACATCGGCTGCCGCCACCCCTCGCGGTACGCCGCCAGGGCGATGGCCCCGGTCTTGGGCAGCACCCAGGCCAGTAGCACCGGGGCGAGCAGGAACAGGTCGATCAGCAGTTGCAGGTGCAGGGCGGCCCCGTAGAGCCGGCCGTAGAGCCGCAGGTTGGACGAGTCCCCCTTGTAGCCAATGAACGCGGCGAACAGCAGGCCGATGCCGAGCACGGCGGCGATGCCGTAGGCGAGGGCGGCGGGGTTCCGGGCCGTCCGGTCGAACCCGCGGGGGTCGATCGATCGCAGCCACGGCAGGGCGGCGGCGATCTGGACGATGGCGAGGACCAGTCCGCCGATCAGGATGTTCGTGTTGGTCAGCCAGGAGAACATACGCGAGTCCCGCGGAGCGGAAGACGGACGGCTTGCTGCTGATACGCGGCCGGCGGCCCGGCGGTTCGGCCGGGCGTGGGTCGTCGGGACGGGTTTTATCTACGCGCCGGGCAACGACACGGCTACACCCACAACTCCAGCACCCGCACCACCGCCGCCGCCCAGTGGTCGAAGGCGTCCTCGGCGTCGAACTCGGCGTCGCGGCCGCCGCCGTCGGTCAGGGTCGGCCGCGGCCCGTCCACCGTCAGCCGCGAGACGACGACCCCCGCCGAGTCGAGCCGCACCAACTCGGCGGAGACGGTCAGGCAGTGGACCTGGCTGTGGCGGGCCTGGCCGAGCAGGAATTGCTCGACCCCTGCCGGGCCGTCCACCCACCGGCCCTCGGCCGCCCCGCGCTCGATCGGCTCCCGCAGAAGAAGTTGAAGCAACTCGGCCTCGTCCCCGAGCGGTTTGTCGCCCCCGGACCGCACGAACAGCACCTCGAACCGCAGGGCGTCGGTGCTGAGCCACTCGGTCAGCCGGCGGACCAGCGTCAGCACGGCGGACAGGGCCAGAACGATCCGCTGCGTCGGCAGTTCAGCATCCTTGAACCGGGCGGCCACCAGGTCGGGGTAGAACGCGAACACGAACGCCCGCCGCCGGCGGAGGAACTGGTTCTCGTCCCGGCTGTAGTAGAACAGCTCGTCGCGGACGAACTTCAGGTCGAACAGGTCCGGCCCGGGCGACTCCATGTACGCCAGCTGCGAGTGCAGCAGGCTCTCGATCGACCCCCGCGTGGCGATCGACGAGTATCCGCCGACCGGGTATTGGTCCTCGTCTAACACCCGGGTCGGCACCTCCTTCCGCCCCGCTAGGGGCCGCGGTGGCCGCGAGGGTAGCCGGGCTTCGAGGCGGGCCGTCATCTGAAGGATTTGCCGGTGGGCGACGTACTGGCCCATGTCGGCCAGCGCGGTCCGCTGCTCCAGGGCGATCACGTCCTCCGGGCCGAGCACCTCGGCTAGCCGGCGGGCGGCGCGGACCAGGGCTTCGTACTGGCCGATCAGGAGAGGCATCGGCCCCTTCTCAGTCAGGCTCGTGTACCCCTGGGCCAGCAGCTCCTCGCCCGGCGTCGGGACCATCCCGCGGAGCACGGCCGGGGATAGCTCGACGCCGCCGAGTCTGGCCCGCTCGCGGACCTGCTTGACGACGTAGGCCAGCCCCTTCGCTTGATCGCGGCCGGTGTACCGGCGGAGGGCGTCGGTCGCCCGCTCGAAGCTCCAGTCGGCGTACACCTTGCCGAGCAGGTGGTCCTCGTAGCTGCGGGCCAGGGCGTGTGGCCAGCCGGGCACCTCGGTCTGGTCCTTCGCCGGCCGGCCGCGGTCGTGGCCGTAGGCGACGTTGCCGAGGTCGGCGACGAACCCCACCGGCGGCAGCGGCTGGCCGCCGGAGGCGATCTCCAGCGCCCACTCCAGGGCTGGCCGCACCAGGGCCGCCGTTGGGTGAACGACCCGCTGAAGCCAAAGCCCTTGCAGGACGTACTCCCGTGCCTCATCCAGGTTCCGTAGTTCCACCAGTTCCATGAGTTCCCCAGGCCGCGATGTCTTACCCGATCTCTTATACCCGCTCTCGCGCCAGCGGCCAAACGCGGTCGGATGTCCCGGCGTAACCCGCACGGGCGGAAGAACCGTCAAGTTCGGCCGAGTCCGTGGCCGAAACTAGACCCGGATGCGGGACCGCCGGCCCTGTTCGGTGGAGATGGTCCCGCCCCCGCGGGTCGAAGGCGAGGGTCACATGACGGCGCAGCGAATCCGACTCGGGGTGGCGTGGGCCGGGTTGCTCGTGACCGGCCCGGCAGCGGTCGCTCAGCCCGGCCCGACGACCCCGCTCCCCCCGCCGCCCCCCACGTCGCTCGGGTCCGGCGCGCCGACGGACACCCTGACGGCCCCGCCGGGCCTGCCGGCCGTGGCCCCAACTCCGCAGTTGGCACCGGAGCTGTGGTGCGGCGACATGCCGGCTGGCGGCCGGTGCTGCGGGCCGGTCGGCGCCAACGGCCCCGTCACCTACGAACTCTACACCCGGACGGGGCCAAGCTTCATCATCGGCGGCGGCAACGTCTTCGACGGGGCGCTGAAGGCCGGCTGGAACGTGACCGGCGGTGGCCGGACGCTGTTCTTCAACCCGGCCGGGGACACGGCGTGGTATCTCGACCTCGGGCTGGGGTACACCTTCAACCGCGGGACCAACCGGGTGGTCAACGTCTTCTCGCCGCGGGAAACGATCAGCGACCAGAACAACCCCCGGTTCGGCCAGCTCGCCGGGCCGGACGAGATCCACCCGTTCCGCATCCGCGCCCTGCACCGGACCACGTTCAACTACGCCCTCGGCCGGTTCTGGTGGCTCAACGGCCCGGGCTACCTGCCGGCCGAGGAGGGCTGGAACAGCCGGGTCGGGTTCGACGTCGGCGGCCGGTGGGGGACCAACCACGTCGATCTGGAGCCAGTCGCCGACCCGACCAACTACCTTCGCCGGCACGGCATCTCGCACGGTATCTACGTCGGGGCGAACTGGGACTGGGAGCGGCCGATGGGCGCGTGGATCCTCTTCGGCGGGTTGCGGGCCGAGTGGGGCCACAACTGGATGAACCTCATCCCGCCGCAGGACGGCAACATCCAGGACATCAACGCCCTGCTGACGCTCGGCGTGCGGTTCTAACCTGGGACCGCGGCCGTCCCGGCCGCTCTTGCTCCGCGAGTTGGGGGCTTTGGCGACAGCCGAGCGTACTTGGCGGGTCTAGCAAGAGCGGCCGGGAC
>DASSAT010000180.1:0-5441 GCA_035699305.1 Fimbriiglobus sp.
CGACCCACCCTACGAAAGCTGGCGGGACACCGTCTTGACCGAGCGCCGCAGCCCGGTCGTCGGGCGCGACTGACACCGGGCCGTCACCTCTCACCGATTTCTCAGTGCCGATTTCATCCGCGTCTCACCGCTGCCGGCTTAAACTCGCGTGCGTTCCCACGGAGTGGCCGATGGCGTTCGACTACACGGACCGGTTCATCGTGCTGTTCTGCGCCGGGGTCGGACTGACCCTGGCCGGCGTCGTCAACGCCCTGGCCGGTCGGCTCGGGATCGTCTGGCGGGCGGTCCTGACCGGCGCCGGGTGCGGCGTCGCGCTGGCCGGCGTCTCGGCGATCAAGAGCGACCCGGCCCTGCTCGTCGCGGCCGCGGCGGTCATGGCCGCGGGCGTGCTGCCGGCCCTGCTGGCCGGGTCCGCGCCGCTGGTCGAACTGGCCCGCAAGGCGGCGGCGGTCGCCGTCCGGCCGGGCGTGCGATGGGTGCTTCTGGCCGGGGCCGGGGTCGGCCTGGCCGCCGGGTCGATCGCGTGGTACGACTTCGAGGACGCCGTCCGGTCCGAACTCGACCTGCAGGACCTCGACCTGGAGTTCGGCCGGCCGCCGCTGGTCGAGTCGAGCGCCGCCGTCGCCCGGACTGATCGCGGCACCCCCGTCCCGGGCAAGCGGCCGATCGCCCCGCGGGCCGACGCGGAGACCGGCGAGGTCGAGCGGCGGTTCCTGCAGAAGTCCCCGTTCCGCGACCAGATGATGCGCCAGCGCAAGGCCGACGACGGGTCGAACTGCCACGGGTGGGTGTTCACCGGCGGCCGGTACTGGCTGGACCCCGAGGCGGTCGAACTGATCCTGCGGGAGAACGGCTACGTGGACGTGACCGCGCCGCGGCCGGGGGACGTGGTGATCTACCGCAGCCACGGGTCGATCGGCCACACGGCGGTGGTCCGGTACGTCTCCGACGCGGCCCCCCCCCTGGTCGAGGGCAAGTGGGGGGCGATGGGCGTCTACGTCCACCCGGTCGATCAGTGCGTCTACGGCACCGCGTACACCTTTTACCGCAGCGCGCGCCCCGGCCACCTGCTCGCCGGCCTCACCGACACCTCCCCGCCGACCCCCTGACTTCTGACTTCTGACTCCTGACTCCTGACTCCTGACTCCTGACTCCTGACTCCTGACTCCTGACTCCTGACTCCTGACTTCTGACTTCTGACTCCTGACTCCTGACTCCTGACTCCTGGCCCCGGTTGCCGGCGGGCTATAATCCTCTCCACCCGCAACCCGGAGGCCCGCCGATGGCCCGCCCGAAGGTGTTCGTCGCCCGCCGCATCCCCGACGCCGGCCTGGAACCGATCCGCGAACAATGCGATGCCGAAGTGTGGCCCGACCGCCTGCCGCCATCGGCCGATGTCCTGCGGGAAAAGGTCCGGGACTGCGACGGGTTGGTATCGCTGCTGACGGACCGGGTAGACGCGGCGCTCTTGTCCGCGGCCCCGCGACTGAAGGTGGTGAGCAACTTCGCGGTCGGGTTCAACAACGTGGACGTGGCCGCCTGCACCGCCCGCGGCGTCGCGGTCGGCAACACTCCCGGCGTGCTGACCGACGCGACCGCCGACACCGCGGTGACACTGCTATTGGCCGCGGCGCGCCGGCTCGGGGAGAGCGCCGCCGACGCGAAGGCCGGGCGGTGGCTGACCTGGGAGCCGATGGGCTGGCTGGGGCAGGACCTCGCCGGGCGGACACTCGGCATCGTCGGCATGGGCCGGATCGGGTTCGCCGCCGCGAAACGACTGCACGGCGGCTGGGGCATGAAGGTGCTCTACACCGATCAGGTCGCCGTGTCGAAGGCCGAGGCCGAGTTGGGGGCGCGGCGGGTCGATCTGGACGAACTCCTGGCGGCGAGCGACTTCGTGTCGGTGCACACCGACCTGAACCCGACGACGCAGGGAATGTTCAACCGGGAGCGGTTCGCGCGGATGAAGCCGACAGCAGTGTTCGTGAACACGGCCCGCGGCCCGCTGGTCGATCAGCCGGCGCTGGCGGACGCGCTGCGGCGGGGGGTGATCTTCGCGGCGGGGCTGGACGTGACCGAGCCGGAGCCGCTGCCGCCGGGCCACGAGCTGTTCGCGCTGCCGAACTGCGTGATCGCGCCGCACATCGCCAGCGCGACCGTCGGCACCCGGGACGCGATGGCGACGATCTGCGCCGACAACCTGCTCGCCGGGCTGAGCGGGACGAAGCTGCCGCACTGCGTGAATCCAGATGTGTACCGGTAGGGTGGGTCAAGCGAGTCTTCGAGCGCCGACCCACCAGCCGCGGGCTTGACATTCGCCTCTCCTCGTTCCCAAGCTCTGCTTGGGAATGCAGTCCGCCAAGCTCTGCTTGGCGGGCGAACGCAGGGAGGGCGCTTTCGAGAAGAGCGGGGGCTCACCGCATGCCTAACCCGCGAAGCGGAGCTTCGCGAACTGCGTTCCCAAGCAGAGCTTGGGAACGAGAAAGTGAGATGGAAGGAAGCGAGTTTTCGAGCGCCGACCCACCAGGACGGTTTGACATTTGGTATTCTGAACTTATGAACACTATGAAAAGGTGGGATGGCTCGGACACTTGTTCGGGGATCAGATTGCCAGATTGCCACTCCCGAAAGTGGCAATCTGGCTCCCTGGTCTCGCCAGTTTCAGGTGGCATCGAAGTCAGATGGACAGATTGCCCCGTCGAAAAGTGACCGCCTGGGTATCCGGTGGTGGGTCGGCGCTCGAAGGCTCGCTTGACCCACCCAACTCGCAGCCGCCCGCCCCCGACTTCTCATTGGTACGCGCGAGTCGGGCGCGTTACCGTCGGGTCCGCTCCGGCTCCTCGGCCGCACCCACACCCAGGAGGCCCCATGCTCTCCCGCCGCTCGATTCGAGGGACTCTCGGCCTTGTACTGGCAGCGCTGGCGGTCGGCATCTCGGCACGCGGGGACGAGCCGAGCAAGGTCTCCCCGCCGGTGCAACTGACGGCCCAGGCGGACCATAAGCGGATGATGGGCCTCCTGAACATCAAGGAGTTGCGCAAGGGCGCCAACCCCCGCGACCCGAAGGCGCCGAACGCGGTCAACTACGACGAGTCGAAGGCCAATCCGTACCCGGACCTGCCTGACCCGCTGAAGCTCAAGAACGGGCAGAAGGTCACGACCACCAGGGCATGGTGGAAGCAGCGGCGGCCGGAGATCGTCGAGGACTTCGACCGGGAGGTCTACGGCCGCGTCCCCAGGGACACGCCCGGGGTGAAGTGGGAGGTGACGGCCACGACCAAGGGCATGAACGGCGAGGTGCCGGTCGTCACGAAGCAACTTGTCGGCCACGTCGATAACTCGGCGTACCCGCCCGTCACCGTGGACATCCGGCTGACGCTGACCACGCCGGCCGACGCGGCCGGCCCGGTGCCGGTGATGATGGAGTTCGGCTTCAACTTCGGCGGGAAGAAGCCTCGCAAGTTGCCGCCGGGTGCCGGCAAGGGCGGGCCGAGCTGGCAGCAGCAAGTGCTCGCCAAGGGCTGGGGCTACGCCGTCATCACTCCCACCAGCGTCCAGGCCGACAATGGCGCCGGCCTGACGCGGGGGATCATCGGCCTGTGCAACAAGGGCCAGCCGCGCAAGGTGGACGACTGGGGCGCGCTGCGGGCCTGGGCGTGGGGCGCCAGCCGCGCGCTGGACTACTTCGAGACCGACAAGGCGGTGGACGCGAAGCGGGTGGGGATCGAGGGCCTCTCCCGTTACGGGAAAGCGGCGATCGTCGCGATGGCCTACGACGAGCGGTTCGCAATCGGCTTCATCGGCTCGTCCGGCGCGGGGGGCGTCAAGCTCCACCGCCGCAACTTCGGCGAACTGGTGGAGAACGTCGCCAGCTCGGGCGAGTACCACTGGATGGCCGGCAACTACCTCAAGTACGCCGGCCCGCTGACATGGAACGACCTGCCGGTGGACGCGCACGAGTTGGTCGCGCTGTGCGCCCCGCGGCCGGTGTTCATCAGCGCCGGGTCGCAGCAGGTGGAGGGCGGCTGGGTGGACGCCAAGGGGATGTTTCTGGCCGGCGTCGGCGCCGGCCCGGTGTACGAGCTGCTCGGCAAGAAGGGGCTGGGGACCGCCGTGTTCCCCCCTCAGGAGACGGCGCTGGTCGGCGGCGAGGTGGCCTTCCGGCAGCACGCTGGCGGGCACACCACCGGTCCGAACTGGCCGACGTTCCTGACGTTCACCGACCGCTACCTCAAGGCCCCGGCCCCTCCGCCGAAGTCGGCGGCGGACGTGAGACCGCGGCCGGACTAGCTCGACTGCGGAAGTCCTTGTAGGGTGGGCCGAGTCCTCGAGGCCCACCGTCGGGGGAATGGTGGGCCTCGAAGACTCGGCCCACCCTACAAAACTCGTGCGGTGATGCACTAGCTCTCCATCAGCAGCCGGATCGGGTCGCTGAAGAGCTGTGCCAGGCGCGTCGTGAATCGCGCCCCGTCGGCGCCGTCGATGGCCCGGTGGTCGTAGGTCAGGGACATCGGCATCATCAGCCGTGGCACCACCTGGCCGTCGCGGACCACCGGCTGCCACGCGGACCGCGACAGCCCCAGGATCGCCACCTCCGGGTAGTTGACGATCGGCGTGAACGCCGTGCCGCCGATGCCGCCGAGGTTGGTGATGGTGAAGGTGCCGCCGCGCATCTCGTCGATCGCCAGCTTGCCGGCCCGCGCCTTCTCCGCCAGACTGGTCACCTCGGCGGCGAGGTCGCGGACGCTCTTCTTGTCCGCGTCGCGGATCACCGGCACCACCAGCCCGCGCTCGGTGTCCACCGCGATGCCGACGTGGAAATACTTCTTGAAGACCATCTCGCCGGCGTTCAGGTCGAGGCTGGCGTTGAAGTGCGGGAACTCCTTGAGCGCCGCCACCACCGCCTTGACCGCCAGCACCGTCATCGTCACCTTCGGCTCCCCCTTCGCCAGTCCCTCGACGATCCGCTTGCGGCCGGCCTCCAGTTCGGTGATGTCGGCCAGGTCGTGCTGTGTGACCATCGGCATGGTCCGCCACGCGACCGTCAGGTTCTCGGCGATCTTGCGGCGGATCGGCGCCACCGGCTTGCGCTCGACCGCGCCGAACTTCGAGAAGTCCGGCAGCGGCGGGTGGGCGAAGCTGTCGGCGACGGTCTTGCCCGCGGGGGCCGCGCCGGTCTTGCCCTCCAGACGGGCGCGGACGTGGGTCTTCACGTCGTCGAGGGTGACGCGGTTGCCGCGCGCGGAGCCGGTCACGTCGGCGAGGCTAACGCCCAGTTCGCGGGCGAGCCGGCGGGTGGCCGGACCGGCGGGGATGAGCGTCTTTGCGCCGTTGCGAGTCGCGCCGGGGTGAACGGCAGCCGCGGCGACCGTCTCGGGGTGGGCCGTCTGGCCCGACGGCAAGTCCCGCGGCGGCTCCGGCTGGGGCGAGCGGGGGGCGGG
>DASSAT010000181.1:0-4142 GCA_035699305.1 Fimbriiglobus sp.
GGGGGGGGGTGACGGGGGCAACCCCCCACCCCGACCCTCCCCCCCAAGGGGGGAGGGAGGAAGAAGCCAACCGCCCCAGCACCACCAGCGCCGACGCATCCGCCGTCGCCTTCGCCGACACCGCCGGGTCCACCGACAGCACCACCGCCTCGAACGCCCCGCGCGGCACCTCGTCGTCCCACACCTTCACCCACTCGGGACGGATCGCCAGCTCGCCCTCGGTGATCGGCAGCAGCCGGTAGCCGCGGGCGAACGCCGCCGACCCGATCTCCGCCAGCCGCTCGGCCAGCCGGACCGTCGGCCACTTCTCCGGCCAGACCGGTTCCAGGTCCGGCCCGACCGCCCGGCGGAAGTGAGCGTAGGCCGGGTTCGCCGTCAGCCGGGCGTTCAGGTCGTCGGTGTGCCAGGGGGTGAACAGCCCCCAGAATCGGCCATCGGGTTCGAGCAGGTTCATCAGGTTGCCGTGGAACGACTCGATCACCCGCTCGCGCTGGCCCCGGTGCAATAGACAGCGCACGTCCACCACGTCGTCGCAGACGAGCAGGTCGGCGCGGGCGCCGGTCGAGCCGGCCCCGACGCCGAACGCCGCCACGCTCGGGCCGATCACCTCGGCCGGCCGGGCGATGGTGAACGCCTCCGCTGACCAGGGCAGGCCCGGCTTGAGCGTCGGGAACACGAACGGCAGCATCCCGTCGCCGGCCGCCAGCGCCTCGCGCAGGAACCGGGTCCGCTCGGCCGCCAGCCGGCCGGTGGCGCACACCAGCTTGACCCGCAGCCCCGGGTCGCGGCCCAGCTCCCACAGGATGCGGCCGCACACCTGCACGCTCTTGCCGTGGTCGCGCGGCAACTCGACGAGCGCCTTGCGGTGGGCGGACAGGAACGCCTGCAACTGCCGGTGGACGGCCGCCTGGCGGATCGCCCGGCCAGTCGGGTCCGACAGGCACAGCTCGATGAAGTCGTCCGGCCAGTCACGGGCCAGGCGGATCGCCGCCAGCGTGACGACCGTCGCGGTGAGCAGAGAGGACGGACAAAGCTCGGTCGAGGAGTTCTTCGCGCTGGTCATCGGAAAGGGACTCCAGGTAGGCCGCGACCCGCACCACCTCCGAACCGGGCGGCGGGTCGGTCTTGTTCGGCCGCGCGACCTTCTTCTTGCCCAGCGCGACGCGGTACTGGATCAGCTTGTGGGCGGCGTCCCGGCTGACCTTGCCGTCCTCGGACCGCAGCTGCTGGCGGAGGGTGAGGACGGACTCGGCGGCGGCCTCGGTGGCGATGCGGGCCTCGGCGGCGCGCAGGGCCGCGGCCCACCGGGCGCGGTAGAGGGTCGGCCACCGGCGGACGGTGCGGGCGGCGCGCCCGACCTGGGCGGCAACCACCTCCCACGACGAGCCGGCGGCCCGCAACTCGGCGGCCTCGGCGAACAATCGATCCGACGGCTTGGACCGCGACATGGCAGCCTTGGGGTAAAGTGAAAATATGTACACTAATGACATGCACTGGGAACGACGGGAGTCAAGCCCGGCCGGACGACAAGTTGACGATCCGATCAGGAGGGTCCGGGTCGTTCGACCGAACTGAACGGCCGGAGCCGGCCTTCGTAGGGTCCGATGCGTAGACGGTGGGCCGCGAAGACTCGACCCACCCTGCTAGAGCTTCCAGGCTTAAGTGGTGGGCCGTCTTTTGGGAGGGCGAGGCTCCTGCCGAGCCGGGCCAGTGGGACGGCAAGGCTCCCACGGCGTCTTGCTCTGTTGAAATGTTCGTGATGTGACGGCCCGGTCTTCAGCCCGAAGGGCTGGGAGTTCTCAGCCCAGGGCATCGCCCTGGGGACGCGGCCCCACCAGCTCCTAGCCCTGAAAGGGCGAGACAGCGTGGCCGTGTGCCGCCCTTTCAGGGCTTCGGTGCGGTTGGCCTCCTCCCCAGGGCTGCGCCCTGGGCTGAGAACTCCCAGCCCTTCGGGCTGAAGACCGGGCCACCTGACGACGAGGTTTTCAACAGAGCAACTGCGTCTCGGAAGCTTCGGCTCGGCAGGAGCCTCGCCCTCCCAACCCACCGAATAAGGTTGGATGGCGTACTCCAAGCCTAGAAGCCCCGGGCACTCCGACCGAGCAGGCCCGGGTCACCGCTTCATGAGGTAGGCGAACCACGCGCCGAGGCAGCCGACGACGAGTATGATCCCGAGCAGCCCGACGCCGTTGATGGCGAGGGCCAGGTTCCGCTTCCGGGCGGCCAGGTTGGCGCGCGGCTTCTTGGCGTCGAAGTGGTGGCCGCACTCCTCGCAGACCACGGCCTTGCAGAAGATCATCCCGAGGGTGCCGAGATACCACGGCCACGGCCCCGGCCGCTGGTACTCCGACCCGCACTCGGGGCACGGCACCCCGCGGGGCCGACGCCGGCGCCGCCGCGGCCGGTCGTCGTCATCGTCGTAGTCGTCGTCGCGCGGCATGGCTGTTCCCCGGTGGAAGGCAGCCGCATCCTACCCATCGGCCGGGTCGGTCACAACAGTTGGCGTTCACCACAAAGGCACAAAGGTCACACAAAGACACACAAAGAGAAGAGAAGGGAAGGATAGCCCGAGTCTTCCTTGTGTCTTCTTTGTGTTCCTTTGTGTGACCTTTGTGCCTTTGTGGTGAATGCTTGGCCCCTCAGCCGACGACCGCCAGCTGGCGGCCGGTCGTCCACCGGCCGCCGGCGCGGATCACCTCGCGGTAGAGCGTGTCGCGCTCGACCGGCACCCGGCCGGCCTCCTCAATGAGACGACGAATCTCCGCGACGGTCAGCTCCTGCGGCGTCTCCGCCCCGGCGTCGTGGTAAATCTTCTCGTGCACGACCGTGCCGTCGAGGTCGTCGGCGCCGTAGCTCTGCGCGACCTGCGCGACCTGCACGCCGAGCATCTGCCAGTACGCCTTGACGTGGGCGAAGTTGTCCAGCATCAGCCGGCCCACCGCCATCACCTTCAGGCTCATCAGCCCCGACGGCTTCTGCATGCCCTGGCCGAGCGGGTTGTTGGCCGGGTGGAACGCCAGCGGGATGAACGTCTGGAACCCGCCGGTCTCGTCCTGGAGTTCCCTCAAGCGGACCAGGTGGTCGATGCGGTGTTCGGCCGTCTCGATGTGGCCGTAGAGCATCGTCGCGTTCGAGCGGATGCCGAGCCGGTGCGCCTCGCGGTGCGTGTTGATCCACTCCGCGGCGTCGGCCTTGTGCTCGCAAATCTTGTCGCGGACCTCCGGGTGAAAGATTTCCGCCCCACCGCCGGGCAGGCTGCCCAGGCCGACTGACTTCATATCCGCGAGCAATTCGCGGACCGGCCGCTTCGTCAGCCGGGCGAACCAGTCCCACTCGACCGCCGTCCACGCCTTGAGGTGCAGGTCCGGGTAGGCGTCGTGGACGGTGCGGATGATGTCCCGATACCACTCGTAGGGCTTCTGGTGGTGCAGCCCGCCGACGACGTGCAGTTCGGTGCAGCCGCGCTCGTGCGCCTCTTTGGCGCGCGCGAGTATCTGCTCGCCGGACATGACGTAGCCCTTCGGCGACTTCAGGTCGGCCCGGAAGGCGCAGAACGTACAGCGGTAGACGCAGATGTTGGTCGGGTTGAGGTGCTCGTTGACGTTGTAGTAAGTGACGTGGCCGTTCTTGCGCTCGCGGACGCGGTTGGCCAGTTCGCCGAGGGTGAACAGGTCAGCGTGGCGGTCCAGGTAGACGCCGTCGTCGAAGGTGAGGCGGGTGCTGGTCTCGATCTTGTCGCGGATGTCGGCCAGTCGGCGGTCGGCGGTCATGGGTCGGGTCCGTGTTGGGGGGAACTCCGTCATGATAGGAACCGCACCCGGCCGGGTCGGACAACGCGGGCCGCCCCGCGAGGGTGTGCCTGTGGAGTTAGAGCATTTTCAGAATCATCGTTGCGGTGTGACCTCTGGTTCCCTCCCCCCTTGGGGGGGAGAGTTAGGGTGGGGGGTGAGCCGAGCGAGTCGAGGACAATGCCCCGGACCGGTTCGGGCCTCGACCCCCCACCCCAACCCTCCCCCCCCAAGGGGGGAGGGAGAAAGAAAAACCGCCTGAAGCAAACTGAAAATGCTCCGGGCGAGCGGGGGGCGTCAGCCCCCTGTTGGACCCATTAACCTGTTGGACCCATCAACAGGGGGCTGACGCCC
>DASSAT010000182.1:0-4417 GCA_035699305.1 Fimbriiglobus sp.
CAGGCGCCGCTGGCGGAGGGGGTCGAGGTGCTGGTCACTCCGGTGGGAAGTCCGCCCGGCTCGCCGGCTGCGGTCCTCGTCGCCGTGGAGTCGTCGCCCCCGGTGCCCGCCGGGTGGGTGGACGAACTCGAACAACTCATCGCTCAGGGCCGTCGGCCGCCGACGCACCACGACCCGTTCGGGGACGAGCCGGACGGCCGGGAGCGCCCGTGATGCCGGCGGTCCTCCTGGACACCAACGCCATCAGCGACCTGATGCGCGACCACCCCCAGGTCAAGGCCCGACTGGGGCAGTGTGTGGACCCGATCGCCACCAGTGTGGTTGTGGTCGGCGAAATCCACTACGGGCTGTCTCGCTTGCCGGCCGGCAAGAAGCGGACGGACCTGGAGGCCCGTGCCCACGCCATCCTGGCAGCCGTGCGAGTCGATCCTGTCAGCGAGTCCGTCGCGGTGTCCTACGGCCGTCTCAAGGCGTCGCTGGAGGGCCGGGGTCTGAACCTCGACGACAACGACCTGTGGATTGCCGCGACCGCGATCGCCCAGGGCGGCCGGTTCGTCACCCGCGACCAGATATTCTCTCAGGTCCCCGGGCTTCAGGTCGAGGACTGGAGCGCGTGACAACCTCGGCAAGTCGAGCGAGCCAGTATCGGGACGTCTACTCCTCTACCTCGTCGCCTTCGGCCGGTCCTCGCGGAATAGACCCTCGGCCAACCCGACCAGGGCGTGCGCCTTCAACAACGAGTCCCCCTCCTCCTTGATCCATGCCCGGACATCGTCGGTCTTCCCGGCCTTCGCCTGGGTCTTGGCGACGAATTGCCATACCTTCGCGTGCCACCACCGGCCGATCTTGTCACGTTGCCTGACCACCAAGTTCCGGGCTCCGTCGTAGTCGCCGGTCTTGGCCCGGAAGTACGCCAAGTTCACCCATGCGTGTACTCCGGTCTTCTCAGCTGTTTTAGCAGCCCCCTCGAAGTCCCCGGCCAGGGCCTGCGCAGTGGCAATGTTGTTCAAAGTGACGCCGGGGCTGCCGGGTTTGGCGGTGGCTAACTCGATGGCCCGGGCGAAGGTGGTTTTCGCCTCGTCCTTCCGACCCTTCCGGGCCTGGGCCAGTGCCACAAACTGCAAGACGTGGGCCTGCTCACGCGGTCGCTTGAAGTCCAGAGCCAGGGCTTTCGCGGTCTCGTCCCGGCCGGCCCGCACCTCGGCGGCCGCCAGGTATGCCTTGGCATTCAGATCCCACCCGGTCACGTCGGGCCACTGCTTCACGAGTTTCGGGTCCGGCCCCGCGGGAACGTGCGCCAGCGCCTTTCGGACGGCGGGGACGTCGTCCAGCCTGGCCAGCACGCGGACGACCGCGGCCGCGGCAGCCCCTCTCCGGTCCTTCTCCACGTCCGGCAACAGCGCGAGAGCCTTGAGTGCAGCTGCCTTCGCCCCGGTCCGGTTCCCAGCCTCCAACAATGCGAAAGCGATGCCGTCCTCCCATCGAGCAGGGCTGTTGTCGTAGGACAGGTTCAAGACGTCCACCCCGACCAGGGCATGCACCTTCTCCGCGTTGGTCGGCAACTCCCCGGCCGCCCGCACCGCGCCGGCCGCGTCACCAGTCCTGGCCCGGTGGGCGATGGCCAGCCGGCGGGCCGCCGCCTTCGCCCACGTCTTTCTGTCACCATCGGGGAGGGCGTCGGCGATCTGGTCGGCCGCGCGGGCGTGGCCGGCCGCTGCGGCTGCCCAGGCCGATTCTTGCAAGATCGTGTCCCGCGGGTAGCCGTCGCGGATCGCCGCAGCGGGGACGGCTGCCGCCAGATCGGTGACCGTCTTGACGTCGCCGAGCCGGCCGTACCCCTGGCCGATGTCCCGCCACTCGGTGTACTGGTCCGCCTTCATCTCGGCGGCCGCGGCGCGGGCCTTGTCGAGTGCGTCGCGGGCCGCGATCGGGTCCCCAAGCTTGGAGTACAACTCGGCCACGACACACCACAGCCGCGTCCGGGCCATCGACTCGCGTTCGACTTCATCCAGCACCTTCGCGGCCTGTTGCAGCGCCTCCTTGGCCGGGCGGTTGTCCGCTGCCGGGACCGGCGCGACGGTCGGGAAGGTGCGGGGACTGATCGCATGAGTGACCGGCGGGGCGGGGATGCCGATGCCATACCCAGCGCTAACCACGCCGGCCAGCAGTACGACCAGTGTGGTCAGCGCCGGGAGGAGCGCCGGTCGGGACGCCGTGGCGACCAGCTCAGCCACCGGGACCGGGACCGACGCGAGGCCCGTCGCCAGCATGCCGGCCGCGGCCTGGGCGGTCGTGTTCGCCAGTGCGACAGGGACAACCGCGATTGACGGCGCAGCCACGATGCCGCGGCGGGTGAGCCGGTCACGCAACATCGCCCGGCCGCGTTCGAGCCGGCCCTTGACCGCGCCGGCCGGGCAGTCGAGTCGGGCCGCGGCCTCGTCGCGGCTCAGGCCGGCCAGGTCGCACAGCAGTACCGCCTCCCGATACGCGGTCGGCAGCCGGGCGACCTCCTCGTGAAGGATCCGCGCCTCCTCCCGCCTCGCGGCCAGGGTCGCCGGGTCTGGCCCCGGCGCGGGCCGGTCCGCCGGGTCGGCTATCGGCCTCGCCCGGTCCCGGGCGCGGGCCGCGACCTTGAACGCGACCCCGTGCAGCCAACTCGCCACCGACGCCCGGTTGCGGACCGCGCCGGCCCGGCGCACCAGTACGAGGAACGTCGCCTGAAAGGCGTCCTCGGCGGCGTGCGGGTCGGACACCAGCCGGCGACACAGGCCCAGCACCCACGGCCCGTGTCGATGGAGCAACTCGGCGAAGGCATTTCCGTCGGCAGCGCTTGTGAACCGGTCGAGCAATTCGCCGTCGCCTTCGGTGGACTCTCGACCGAGCATTCGCCACCCGCGGATCACTGTCGAGGGCATGGTCCGTCCCCTGCTAGCCTCTGGGTCCCGATCATAGTGCAGGTCACAGCAGGCTGGGCACACGATTTCGACGGATCGCGGCGAACCCCGAGCGTCGGCGAAGCGTGCATTCCTGGGAGCGCGGCCGTCTCGGCCGCTCTTCCTAAACGAGTGAGGGGCTTCCGGCGCCGTCGCGGCCCCTAACGAGCCAAGCAAGAGCGGCCGAGACGGCCGCGCTCCCAGGCTCCTACCAAGCGGCATATCCGGCATCTTCGGCTGTCTAGTTTTGTCTAGTTAACTACCTCGATTCCAAGCTTAATCCCAAAAAAGCCCACATCGGCGCTGGTTTTTGGGTATTTTCCTGTTGACCAACTATCTGGACATCCGTATATTAAGTGAGTCAGCCGCCAATGAGGAGTTGGACGGCCGACGGGGTGGCTCAGAGGCGTCCGCGGGGGGACGCCGAGACCACCCGACGCGACCAGGAGGAACGATCATGGAAAGCTGGCGCATCGTCTGGCGAGACGGGTTCGTGCCGGTCATCTCCACCGCCGGTCTGACAGCCCTGCGGGACGCCCTACGCGGCGACGACCCCAGGCTCGTCCAGGGGGCCACGACCACACCACCGCCACTCATGTGCGTCCAGGACTGGCCCGTTGAGGCCGCCGACGCCCTGGGCTACTGCGGCTGGCAGGGCGAAGCCCTGGAGACCGTCGGGCAGGTCGAGGAGTACTTCGCCCGCTGCTGCTTCGAGGCCGACCAGCGGCTCGGCGAACCGGCCGCCTGCCGGTGGTTCCTCAACTGGTACGACGACACCCCCCGCGACGAGGTGCGGCGCGAGCTGCTCGCCGAGGTCGAACTGGCCCTGGCCGAGCGCGTCCCGGTCGCCCCGCCGCAGGTCCCGCACCAGGCCCGGCCAAGCAAGACCACGGCCGCCTGAACGAGCAACCGAGTTGGATCGGATTGAAGGCGTTTACCCCAAAACCTGAAGCCTGAACCCAAAGCACTCCCGAAAGGACGCCAGCCATGATCCCGATCTGCAAGCACTGCCAGAAAGCCAAGGTGAACCGCCCCCGCGGCCTGTGCTGGAGCTGCTACTACACCCCGGGCGTCAAGGAACTGTTCCCCTCGACCAGCAAGTACGCGCGCCGCGGCGTCGGCAACTTCACCGGCAACGCCCCGCTGGCCCCGGAGCCGACCACCGCCCCGCCGGGCACCGCCGAGAAGATGGCGGTGCTGGAACTGCGGGCCAAGCTCAAGTTCGCCCTGTGGCACCCGCTCGACGCCAAGTACGACGGCGACCCCCGGCCAGTGGAGGCGATCCTCCGGCAGCGGCGGGCGTTGGCGTGCTGAGGGGCGGGAGTCAGGAGTCGGAGGTCAGAAGTCGGAGGTCAGAAGTCGGAGGTCAGAAGTCGGAGGTCAGAAGTCGGAAGTCAGAAGTCGGAGGTCAGAAGTCGGAGGTCAGAAGTCGGAAGTCAGAAGTCAGCGGTCAGAAGAATACCCCCGGTCTTCTCCGTCTTCCG
>DASSAT010000183.1:0-6461 GCA_035699305.1 Fimbriiglobus sp.
TCTTCGAAGCCCACCGTCTGGCGGGTGGTGGGCCTCGAAGACTCGACCCACCCTACAAGTCCAGTGCAGCCTCACCTGTCTTTGTACGGGACGGATGTTCGGGCATGCCCAATCGGGGGCGAGTCTGCGCGTGGCTAGCGACCGTGGCGGTCGCCGTGGGCTGCCATGCGCCGCCGACGGTGCCCGACCCGTCGCCGACCGCGCCGCTGCTGCCGCCCGAGCTGCCCGTCGTCGCGCCCGCCTCGCTGGAGCCCGACCTCACTACCCTGCCCGCGGTCGATCCGCTCACGGCTACGGCGGACGACGTGGCTCCGCCGCCACTGGGGTATCGCGGGCTGACGGAGGAGGTCTGCCGGCGCGAAGCCGCCGCGCGGGCGAGCGCGGCCGGGCTGTTCAACCAGGAGAACCGCATCCCGGCGCGGATCGAGGTCCGGCGGGACTTCAGCCCGGAGGCCGACGCGCTGACGCGGGAGGTGCGGGCGCATCTCGCGGCCGAGGGTCGCAACCGCGCCGCCGCCGAGGCGCTGGACGAGTTCTTCCAACTGGCCGACGCCGAGGGCCGCGGCGAGCTGATGCGGGCGACGCTGCCGGTGCTGGACCGGCTCCGCGAGACGGTGCGCAAGGCGCGGGCCGACGGGGTGCGGGTGCCGGTGGACCCGGACGAGCTGGGCCGCCAGCGGGCGAGCCTGCTGGGGTTGCTGGCCCAGGCCGACGCGGGGGCACGGGCGCTGGACATCGACCTGAAGCGGCGGATCGGCGTCCCCGGCCGCACTCCTGAGCGGCTGCGGCCGGTCGGCTGTCTCGGCGTCCCGGGAACCCCGCCGGACGTGGACGCCACGATCCGCACGGCGGTGGAAACGCGGCCGGACCTGCTGGCACTGCGGACGGTCTACCTGCAACTGTCGCCGGAGACGCTGCCGGTGGTGCGCGAGCTGGTCCGCGGCCGGCTCGCGCCGGGCGGTGGGCCGACGACGGGCGGCGCGCTGGCCCGGCCGCTGCTGGCGCTGGTGCTGGCCCGGGCGCGGGCGCGACGGCTGGACGCGGCGGCGCTGGCCGAGTTGGAGGTTCGCCGGCAGCAGCTTTACGACCTGATCGCCGAGCGGGAGCGTCAGGCGGCCGACGAGGTGCGCGCGGCGGCGGTCGCCCTGACCGGGCAGACGACACAGGTGGCGCTGGCCCGGTGGAAGGCGGAGCAACTCGCGGCGCGGGTGGCCGAGGCGAAGCCGCGAGGTCCGCTGGCGGAACTGGCGGCCGAACTGGAGGCGTACCGCGCCCGGGCGGAGGTGGTGGCGACGGTGACGGCCTGGCACCGGGCGCGGGTGAAGCTTCTCGCCGCCCAGGGGCTTCTCGGAGAAGAAGAACGAACCACAGAGTCACAGAGGACACAGAGATAAGACACACAGAGAGGAAAACAGGGTTGTGGGTCACTGACTGGGTGATGCCTTTCTTCTGTCTTCAAACTCTCTTCATGTCTTCCTCTGTGTTTCTTCCCTCTGTGTCCTCTGTGACTCTGTGGTTCGTTCTCTTACTTCTTCAGCCCGAACGCTGGCCGGTCGCGGGTGAGCTTGGCGGTGTCGGCCGCGCTCAGTACGAACACGGCCGGCTGGTCCGGCAGCTTCGCGTAGACCTGCTTGCCGCCGCTCTCGCCCACCGGGCCGCCGAGTTGCAGCGCCTTCGACGTGCCGCCCTTCTGTGTCACAACGATTACCCGCGACGGCTTCTCCAGCCCGTACAGCGCGAGCTTGGCGTCCGCGTCCGCCACGAACCGCTCGGCCTTGAGACCGGCCAGTGCGGCGACGGTCTCCGTCACCTTCGCCGCGTCGATCGGGTCGGTCGGCTTCGACGGGTCCTTCCAGCCGGCGCCGTCCTTGCGGAGGATGAAGTTCGAGCCGGCCGAGCTGATGACGACGGACTCGACCTGTGAGGCGTCGAGGTCCGAGAATATCGCCCGCTTGCGGTACTCGCCGAGTAGTTGGTCCGTCAGCTTCGGGCTGAGGAGCGCCACCGTGTCCCCCTTCGCCAACTTGGCGTAGGCGCGCGGGCCGTTCTCCTCCTTCGACCCGACGAGGAGGCTCAGCACTTCCTTGTCCCCCTCGAAGACGGTCCATTTCGCCTCGGGAGAATCCAGCCCGAACGGCTTGAGGTCCGCCGGCTTCTCGGCGGCCAACTCGTCGGCGCGGAGGCTGGCCAGGGTGTTGACCAGTTCATCGAGGCCGGTCTGCTCGGCGTCGGCCTGCACCGGCTGCGTCACCTTCCAGGTGCCGGCCACCTTGGCGAACGTCACCGTGCGGTCGCCGCGCGTCAGGGTGAGCCGGTCGGCGTCCACGAACTTCGCTAGCGACCGGTCGCGGAACTTGATCGGCTCGGCCAGCAGCCGCTTCGCCAGCGCCCCCGACAGCACGCCGACCACGACCGGGCCGTCCTTGTGCTCGGCCAGAGCGTACCGGTCGCCGTCGGGCTTGGCGGCGTCCACCGGGTTGCCGAGCTTGAGAATCTTCGTCTCGGGCTTCTCAAGCCCGACGGTGAGCGTGACCGTCGCGGCCGGGTCTTTCAGCCCGAACGGCGTGGCGAGGTCGGCCGGGGCGACGGCCGCGACCTTCACCGCCCGCAGCCGACCGAGTTGGTTGGCGAGCGCCTCAACCGTCTGCTGGTCGGCCTTCATCTTGTTGGGCTTGATGACTTCCCAGTTTATCCCCGTCTGCGAGACTTCGAGTTCGTCCTTGCCCTTTCGCGCGATGGCGGTGAGCTGTGCCGGGTCGAAGGTGAGCATCGTCCGGTCGGCGAAGTCGAGCTTGCCGCGGGCCAGCGACGCGGCGGCCCCGGCCGGCAGCACGCCGACCGCGGGGCCGTCGTCCACCCGGACGTAGCGCTCGCCGGAAGGCTCCGCCTTGCCGAGTTTGACCGTGTGTGACACCGGCTTGTCACCGGAGAGGGTGACGGTGACGGCGTACTCCGGCTTCGCCAGCCCGAAGTCGGCCCACTTGACGGCAGGCCCGTAGGCGGCGAGCCGCGACACCGGCGGCCGGCACGCGGCGAACAGGAGCGCGTCCACCGTCGGCCGGTCCAGCGCGAAGTTCGCCCCCTCGGCCTTCCAGCCCTCCTTGCCGTCGGCCGATCGAGCGAGCGTGACGCGCGCCTCCGGCGTCGGGCCAGCGATCTGCACCTTCGTCACCTGTGCCGGGTCGAGCGACAACAGCCGCCGGTCCAGCCAGCCGAGGGCTGACTGGTCCGCCTCCTGGACGAGCGGGTCCGGCAGCACGAACACCGCCCCGGGGCCGCCCTCCTGCCGGGCGTAGTGAGTCGGAGCGCCGGGGGCGGTCTCCTTGCCGACGGCGATAGTCTTCGTGACCGTCGGCCCGCCGGGCTTCGTCTCCTGGTAGGTCACGCTCACCCGCAGGGCCGGCTTGTCGAGGCCGTGCTTCGCGGGGTCGGGCTTCAGCGCGTCGTACCGGTCGGCCCGGACCGCCGCGACGGCGCCCAGCAGCGGTTGCAACTCGGAGGTACTGGCCGCCGCCTCGAACGGTCCGGTGAGCTTCCAGTCGCCCCCGGCCCGCGTGAGCTTGTACGGCGCCCCCTCGCCGCGGCGGACCTCAATCGCCAACACCTGATCGGTAGTCATGGACCACAGCTGCAACGGCAGCAGCGCGACCGCCCCCTGGTCGAGCGAATCGACCAGCGACTTGGGGACGGCGAACACGCTGCCGATGCCGTCGAGCCGGGCGTAGGACTCGGGCTTGCCCTCGCGGACGGCGCCGACCGCCAGCTTGCGCGGCTTCGCGCCGGGGCCGGTGAACCCGAGGTCCACGACGAACTGCGGCTTGGCGAGGCCGTACTTCTTGTCGATGTCCTCCGGCTTCGGGGCGTCATCGACGTACTCGGTGACTTCGAGCCGCGCCAGGTCGTCGGCCAGTTGGCCAGCCTTCGCGTCGTCGGCGTCGGCCGACACCGGCTGCGTCAGCGTCCAGTCGAAGCCGCCCTCCGGGGCCGGCTTCGGCTTGCGGGCCACGGCGAACACCGGCGCGCCGTCCTTCGCCACCGCGACCGTCTCCAGCTTCGCCTCGGCGGTGTCGAAGAGCCGGCGGCCGCGGTACGCCAGCGCCGGGCGGTCGATCAGCTTGAGCACCGCGTCATCGACCAGGTTCACCCGGTCCCAGCCCGCGACCCGCACGGCGAGCTTCTTCTTCGCGGCGTCGTCCTTGCCGATTACGAACGTGAACGTCCGCGGCGGCGGGGGCGTGTCCCCCTCGGCGGCCTTCGGCTGGGCGGTGACAGTCACCTTTGTCCCGTTCGGGTTGATCTCCAGTTCCTTGAGCTTCGCCGCGTCCGGGCTGTCGATGCGGTCCGCCGGGGTGCGGGCCTCCAGCCGCGTGAGCTGGTCGAGCAACTCCGTCACCTTCGACGCCTCGGCCAGCAGGTCGCCGACGTACCAGCGGTCCTGGCGGTCCTCGGCCTTCTCGGCGTCCTTGTTCCCGTTCTTGCGGGTGATCTTCACCGGCGGCTGGCCCTTGACCGCGACGGTGAGTTCGGCGACTTCGCCCGTCTCGAAGTGTGCCAGCGCCGGGTCGCGCAGCTCCTGCGGGTCGGCGAACAGGTCGTTGAGCTTATCCGTGCGCAGCTCGAAGATGAGGTCGTTGTCCTTGAGCTTCGCGTAGCGGTACTCCTCGGTGGTGGTCCGCGGCGGCTGCGGCGGCGCCCCGGGGAACATCGGCGGCGGGGCCGGTTCCGTCTTCGTTACCGAGCGCGAGACCGCGCCGATCTGCACCGTGACCGGCTTGCCGTCGGTCCGGGTGACGGCGATCGCCCGCTCGGGCTTGTCCAGCCCGGTCGCCGTGCCGGCCGGGACGAACGACTCGACCCACAGGTCCGGCACCGCGGTCAGGATCGCCCGCAGCTTTGCGGGGTCGGGCCGGTCCCTCACCGCCCCGGTTTCGAGCACCCAGACGGCGGCGAGCCGGTCGGCGGCGACGGCCGGCTCGGCGGATGGCCGGTCCGGGTCGCGGCGCGGCTCCGGCGTCTTCGCGGTGCGGGTCAGGGTGTACGTGCCCTTCCCGCCGTCGATGCGGACGGAGGCGAACTCGTCGCCCAGCAGCGGCACCCGACCAGCGGGCGGCCGCGTCGGGTCGGGCGATTCGCCGCCGGTCAGCTTGACCCGCTCCTCGCCGGTGATTAGCCGGCGGCGACGGTACGCCTCGGGCGGCCGACTGAGCACTGGGAAGAGGTCCGGCCCGAGGCGGACGACCTCCGGTCGGTCTTCGACGCGCAGGTAGGTCGGGCGCGCGAACGCCGGCTCCCCCGCGGCGGCCGACGGCTGGCCGAACCGCAGCGTCACCACTTTCGTGCCGGAGTCGGTCGCCACCTCGGCCGCCACCTCGACGCGCGACGCAGGGGTGTCCAGCCCGTAGGCGGCGAGGTCTCCGTTGAGCGGGACGGCGACGAACCGCGAATGCAGGCCAGTCAGCGCGTTGACCAGCGACGCGACCTCCGCGTCGCGCAGCGGCCAGTTGCCGGGCTGCGACCAGATGCCGTCGGCGGCGCGGGTCAGGGTGAGGGTCGGCTGGCCGGGGGCCGTGACCTTCAGGCTGCGGAGCTTGTCCGCGCGGAGGTACTGGTCCACGAGCGCGAACGACTCGGCGGGGGCGGCCGTCGGGCCGGGCCTGGGGATGCCGAGGGCGGAGCGCACCCGGTCCCCGGCGACGAGCCAGGCGCCGCCGACAAGGACCAGGAGGAGCAGCACGAAGGTGATGAGCCAGCGCATGGGTGGTTAGGTGGTTGGGTGGTGAGGGCGAAGCCCGGCGACGGCCGTCGCCGGGCTTGACGGCTAACGCACCTTGCGGACCATCAGTGCGATCAGCCCGAAGTAGGCGGTCAGCAGCGGCAGCCCCGCGAACGTCAGCCACCGCCAGGCGAAGAATTCCCGCCCCGACAGGTCGGCCCGCGGGTAGCGCCACTTCTCGTTCTCCGGCATGTCGGTCGGCAGCCGGTCGTCGCGGCGGAGTTGCCAGTTGAGCGTGTGCAGCAACAGCGTCTGCTGCGCCGGGTCGAGCCGCTTGCCGGTGAACAGGCCGCCGTGGCCCAGCGCGACGATCCGCACCGTCGGCCGTTCGACCTTCCGGGCGGCGAGCGTCAGCCCTGCGGCGAGCAGTCCCTTATCGAGGGGCAGCGCCAATGCCGCCGTCGGATATGCCTCCCCCAGCCCGGCCGGGGCGTTCGGGTACACGGCGGCGACCCCCACGGCCGCCGCCCGCGGCAGGGCGTAGACCGGCAGCCCGGTCGGGTCGAACCAGTCGGCCGGGACCGGCGTCTCGACCGCGACGCCGACCGGGAACGGGCCGCGGCGCTCCTCGTCGCGCGTCCCCTTCTTCGGGTCGTCCGGCCGGGCCGGGTCGAACTTCGGCACCGTGCCGTCCTCCGGGACGGGCTGGCTCTCGTTCCAACTGTCCCGCCCGGTGTGCATGATCTCG
>DASSAT010000184.1:0-5352 GCA_035699305.1 Fimbriiglobus sp.
TTCACCGGTCGGGGCGCTCGGGTATCGCCGAAGGCCCCTGACTCGTGTAGCAAGAGCGGCCGGGACGGCCGCGGTCCCAGGTTTGCCGCCCGCGCCGGTTGTACCGCCACCCCCGCCCTCGCTTCCCCCGGTCAGCCCCACAGCCCCCTCCGCCCACCGCATCCGGTTAGCAACAATACCAGGTGTCGATCCGTCGCTCGGAGGGTGGCATGCCGGAAGCCCCGCGGCCCCGGTGGCGGCTGGACGCCGTCGCCCTGATCCTGCTCGCGGCCGGGACGGCCCTCGCGGTGTGCGTCGCCACCTACCGCCCGCTCACCGGACTGCGCAGCCCGCTCGGCCCGGCCGGCGACGACCTGGCCGGCTGGCTCGTTGACGCGCTCGGCATCGGATCGACGGTCCTGCTCGCCGGCTGGTTCGTGCTGACGGGACTCTACGTCGTTCGCCGTGGCTGGGGTCGGCTGTTCGCCCGCGCCGCCGGTTGGGTAGTGCTGACCGCCTGCGCCGCGGTCGCCGCCGACTACCTCGCCGCGGCGGTGCCGACCCCGGCGTCCGCGTTCGGCGCGGGCGGCTCGGTCGGCGCGTACTTGCGGTTCACGCTCGACGACTACCTCAAACCGCCGCTGCCGGCGCTGGCCCTCGCATTCGCCGCGGTGCTCGGGCTGGTGCTGGCGGCCGACGGGCTGGTACGGGCAGTCGTCCGCGTGACCGCCCGCGCAGTCGTGGCCCTCGGCCGGTGGGCGCTCCGCGGCAACCGTCTCGTGGCATACTGCGGCGATCGCTTCATCGCGGCGTTCGCCAGCCTCGGCAAGTTGTTCCCGCGGCGCAAGCCGCCGATCATCCCACTTGCCCCGGCTGTCGAGCCGCCGATCACGCGCCATACCGAACTGCCCGACGACGCGGATGAGCCGGAGGACGACTCCGACGCCGAGCCGGTGCCGATCCACCGTCCGGCTGTGCTGACCCGGACGCCGCTGCCGTTCCGCGTCGTGCCGGACCCGGACGAACCCGCACCGCCGCGGGATTACGACCTGCCGTCCCTCGCCCTCCTCGCCGACCCGGACCCGTTCCCGGTCGCCGACCACGAGCAGATGCTCCGCGACCGCGCCGCGCTCCTGGAGAAGACCTTCGCCGACTTCGGGCTGGTGGTAAGGGTCGTCGGCATCCACACCGGCCCGGTCGTCACGCAGTACGAGGTCGCGCTGGACACCGGCCTGCGGCTCAACAAGGTGACGACGCTGGCCGACGACCTGGCGCTGAACCTCGGCGTGCCGGCGGTGCGGATCGTCGCGCCGTTGCCCGGCCGCAACACCGTCGGCATCGAAATCCCCAACGATCACCGCCAGACCGTCCGCCTCAAGGAGTTGGTCCTCGCCACGACAGCGAAGGCCGCCCGGTTCCGGCTGCCGATCTTCCTCGGCAAGGACGTGGAGGGCCGGCCGCTCGTCTACGACATGGCGAGCATGCCGCACCTGCTGATCGCCGGCCGCACCGGCACCGGCAAGTCGGTCTGCCTCAACGCGATCATCCTGAGCTTCCTGTTCACCCGCCGGCCGGACGAGTGCCGGCTCATCATGATTGACCCGAAGAAGGTCGAGTTGTCGGATTACGGCCGGGTGCCGCACCTGATGCATCCGGTCGTCACCGACGACAAGAAGGCCGAGGCGATCCTCGCCTGGGCGGTGGACAAGATGGAGGAGCGGTACGAGTTGCTCCGCCGCGCTCGGGTGCGGAACATCGCCAGCTACAACGAACTCGGCTGGGACGAACTCCTCCGCCGGGTGGACCCGCAGTCCGAGGACGAGCGGCAGCACTTGCCGCGGGCGATGCCGTCCATCGTCATCGTGGTGGACGAGGTCGGCGACCTGCTCATGTCGATGAAGAAGGAGGTCGAGGGGCACATCATCCGCCTGGCGCAGAAGTCCCGGGCGGCCGGCATCCACCTGATCCTGGCGACGCAGAAGCCGACGGTGGACGTGATTACCGGCCTCATCAAGTCGAACCTGCCGGCGCGCATCTGCTTCCAGGTGGCCAGCCGGGCCGACAGCGCTGTGGTGCTCGACGAGAAGGGCGCCGAGCGGCTACTCGGCGCCGGAGACATGCTGTTCCTCCAGCCGGGGACGAGCACCATCATCCGCGCTCAGGGCGCCTACGTCGATGACCGTGAGATCGGCCGGGCGGTCGAGGCGCTGGAGGTCCACGAGCCGAACTTCGAGAGCGAGTTGCTCAACCTGAAGACGAAGACCGTGGAAGGCGGCGGCGACTTGGGCGAACGGCTGCGCGAGCGGGACGCGGTATACGAGCAGGCGATCGAGGTCGTCATCCGCGAGCAGCGCGGCAGCACTTCACTTCTTCAGCGCGCCCTGGGCGTCGGCTACGGCCGGGCGAGTCGGCTGATTGACTTCATGGCCGAGGACGGCATCGTCGGCGCGTACAACGGCAGCAACGCCCGCGACGTGCTGGTGACGCCCGAGGAGTGGGAGACGCGCAAGAAGGGCGCGTGACGCCGAACCCGGTGGCTCAGGCCGGCCGGGCGAACTCCGCCAGGCCGCTGATGTCGATGACGACTACCGGCTCGTCTCCGACCACCCAGGCGTCGTGGCCGGGCGGCAGCCACGACACGTCCCCCGGCCCGAACTCCATCTCGCTGCCGTCGTCCATCCGCACGCCGAGCCGCCCGGAGATGTGGTATTGCAGGTGCGATGCCTGGCAACTGGTCGTCTTCGCCAGCGGCTTGACCGACGTGGACCACCGCCAGCCCGGCTGGAGGGTGCCCCGCCCGAAGGTGACGCCGTTGAGGGCTACCAGTTCGACCCGGCCGTGCGGGAACTCCCGCGACTCGTCCGGCCTCCCGAGGCTCTTCTTCTGCATCCGGCTCATGGAGTGGCTCCTTACTGGATTGGTCTCCGCCTACCCCGATCCCGACCGCAGCCGTATCACTTCGCGCCGACCTGGGTCTTGCGCTCCAACTCCCCGAGCAGCCCGCGGCGGAACTCCGGCGGACGAGTTGAGCCGGACCCGGGGGTCTATCCTACCAACGCTTGAGGGTCGGTGCGATGGCCTACTCGGATTGAGTTCGGCCGGCCTCGGAAGGTACGGTAGGGGCATGAACCAGACCACCCCACTGTCCGGCGAGCACCCCACCGCGGCGCCGCCGGCCCTGTTCGCCGACGTGGTCTTCGACCGGCCGCTCGACCACGCCTACACCTACGCCGTCCCGGACGCCCTGCGCGATACTATCGGCGTCGGCAAGCGCGTCGAGTGCCCGTTCGGCCGCGGCGACAAGGGGACCGTCGGCTACTGCATCCGCGTCGCCGACATCCCGCCGGTGCGCGAGGTCAAGGCCGTCGCTCGCGTCCTCGACGACGAGGCGCTGCTCGACGAACATCTGCTCAAGCTCACCCGCTGGATGGCGGACTACTACCTGTGCGGCTGGGGCCAGGTGTTGCACGCGGTCGTGCCGGCCGGCGTCCGCGACAACGCCGGCACCCGCAACGTCGTTTTCGTCGAGTCGGTGCCCAAGGGCGAACTGCCCGACCCGCTGCCGACCGTCACCCCGAAGCAGAAGCAGGCGCTCGACCGGCTCCGCAAGGAAGGCCAGCCGATGGAGCTGACGCTTCTCGCTCGGCAGCTCGGGTGCGGCCCGTCGCCGATCACCGGGCTGGTCGGCAAAGGGCTGGTCCGCAAGTTCAGCGAGCGGGTCGAACGCTTCCAGGAGTCAGGAGTCAGGGGTCAGGAGTCAGGCAGCCCGTCCGATTCCCTGACTCCTGACTCCTGTCTCCTGACTCCTGAATTCACGCTGAACGCCGACCAGGATCGCGCCTGGGGGCCGGTCCGCGAGGCGGTGCGGGCCGGCGGGTTCAAGCCCTTTCTCCTGTACGGCGTCACCGGCAGCGGCAAGACCGAAATCTACCTCCGCGCCATCGAGGAGGTCGTCAAGCAAGGTAAAGAAGCGATCGTCCTGGTCCCCGAGATCAGCCTGACGCCGCAGACGATCGAGCGGTTCCGCGGCCGGTGCGGGCACGTCGCGGTGCTGCACTCGAACCTCACCGACGCCGAGCGCGGCGGGTACTGGCGGCGGGTCGCGGCCGGGCAGGTGCAGGTCGTCGTCGGCGCCCGCAGTGCCGTCTTCGCCCCGACACGCAAGCTCGGGCTCATTGTGATCGACGAGGAACACGAGAGCAGCTTCAAGCAGGAATCGACGCCGCGCTACCACGCCCGGGACGTGGCGGTGATGCGGGCGCGGCTAGCGGACGTGCCGATCCTGCTCGGCTCCGCGACGCCGTCGCTGGAGAGCTGGCACAACGTCGAGCGCGGCACCTATACGCACCTGAGCCTGCCGGTCCGTGTCGAGAACCGGCCGATGCCGGCGGTCAAGCTGGTGGACCTGCGGCACGAGCCGAAGGGGCAGGGCAAGGTCGCCGCCGTCGGCCCGACGCTCGAAGCCGCGATGCGCAAAGCGCTCAAGGACGGCGGGCAGGTGATGCTGCTGTTGAACCGGCGGGGCTTCTCCACGCACGTCCACTGCCCGGCGTGCGGCCACGTCGCCACCTGCCGGCACTGCGACCTGTCGCTGACCTTCCACCGCACCAAGGCGGCGCTGGTCTGCCACTACTGCGGCTACGACACGCCCCCCTTGTTGAAGTGCCCGCAGTGCGGCCAGTCGGCGGTCCGCTACCAGGGTCTGGGCACCGAGAAGCTGCAAGCCGAGATCGAGAGCCGCTTCCCTGACAAGGTGGTGCAGCGGATGGACTCGGACACCATGTCCCGCCCCGGCAGCCACCAGCGGGTTCTCGACGCCTTCCGCGACGGGCTTATCCACATCCTGCTCGGCACGCAGATGATCGCGAAGGGGCTGGACTTCCCGAACGTGACGCTGGTCGGGGTGGTGAACGCCGACGTGGGGCTGCACCTGCCGGACTTCCGCGCCGCCGAGCGGACGTTCCAGCTGCTCGCGCAGGTGGCCGGCCGGGCCGGCCGCGGCGACCGCGGCGGGCTGGTGATGATCCAGACCTTCACCCCGGAGCACCCGGCGATCACGCTCGCGGCGAAGCACGACTTCGAGGAGTTCGCGAAGCTGGAGATGGGGCACCGCAAGCAGCACGACTACCCGCCGTACCACCGGCTCGCGCGGCTGATCGTGCGCAGCGAGGACGACGAGGCGGCGGCGAAGTTCGCGGACCAGTTGGCCGGCGCGTTCAAGCAGGCGGTGGCGCGGCAGGCGAGCCCGGTGCGGGTGCTGGGGCCGGCCGAGTGCCCGGTGTTCAAGCTGAACAACTACTACCGGTTCCACTTCCAGTTGCAGTCGGAGAACAGCGGCCGGCTGCACGAGGTGCTGCGCGAGGTGCTGGCCGT